>NZ_WMEU01000001.1:0-300114 GCF_009856295.1 Pontibacillus yanchengensis
TTGGTCCAACGAGGAGTTTAAAGTTATTATGAGGGGTTGGCAAGTGACTTTTTTAATTTATGCCGGCCCCCGCGGGGGCCGGCATAAATTAAATGCCAATCCTTACATTATTAGAATGCCATAAACAGCGTAAGGCCTCTGTCTGCTCCAAAGGCTTGCCACTCGGCAAGTTTTCTTTAGATGTATATGATTGTGTTTATCGTTTTTTTAATTGCTATCGCTCTATTTTTGTTTTTCCCAAACGAATAATATCTAGCCACAGTCCTTAAGTGTTAGGATTGTGGCTTTTTTACGTTCTGGTGTAAACTATAAGACACGTTGTTATTTTAGTGAAAGGTAGTAAAGAGAGGAGGGAGTATTGGTGGATAAAGATTTGAATCGTGTATTTTCAATGCTTATATGTATATATGCAGTTAGTCACTTTATTTTGTACTTTACCAGGAGTGAGGTTTTCTCTATTGTTTTATCTATTATTGGAGTATGTGCATTCCTCCTATCTTTTTTCTTTTTGCGAATACAAAAAGCATCTATATCACTTTTCTTAGCTACTATTGCTGTATTACTTCATCTAATATCAGGCACATCCCTTATTGAAGGTGTTTTATCAGGGTTTAGAGTGATGAGTGGACTTATCTCATTGTTAATCATTGTACCAATGATAAGTTGGGTATTACGAGAAGAGTCTTATATTGAATCAGTTATCCATTTTGCCCAAAGTGTACTTAATACTAGTCGAAGATTTTATTTTGGGATGATGATAATCACTCAGTTAATTTCATTTTTCTTGTTATTTGGTGCTATTCCCATGATATATCAAATGGTTAATGACTTTCTACATAATCAAAAGGGTGAGGCATGGGAAAATTATAAAAGTACAGCTATCTTAAGAGGGTTTGCTCTTACAACGATGTGGGTAGTAAGTATTCCTAGCTTTCTCTTTGCTGTTGATCATCTAGGTGCTTCCTTACCTTTATCGATTGTACAGGGAGCATTGTTATCATTAGTAGGGATAGTGTTATCGACTATGTTTTCGTATTTTCAGGAACAGAAATATGGTATCCCAATAACCTCTGGGATACAGGAGGAGCTTAAACGGATTGGAAACAGTTCCAATAATCAATTTAAGGATAAACGTTATGTGTATGAATTTGTTATTTTATTCATCTCTTTATTTGGGACTATTTTTCTTTTAAAGGCATTATGGAATGTGAAACTATTATTATTAATACCTATCACCATAATCTTTTGGATTCTTGCATACTTCATAGTCAAAAAACGACCATACAAATTAGGAAGTTATGGTAAGCGTTTTGTTCAAGAGGACATTCCTAAGCAAGCACAACAGTATTCTATACTTCTTGCTGCAGGTTTTCTTGTCGATTCAGTAAAAAGTCTGGAGTAGGTTCCTATATTGTAGATGGGATGTTTTATGTTGCAGATGCAGTACCATTCATAAACTTCCTTTGGATTCTTCCTCTAATCGTAGTGTTGTTGGGTTTTATTGGACTAGGACCACTAACCGTCATTGTATTAGTATCTGGGATTTTAGAAGGTGTTCCGCTTCCTTACCCGCCAGAAGTGATTGTAATTGGTATTACATCAGGGAGTGTGATTTCCATTATGCTCTCACCACTGATTTTGCCAGTTATTGTACTTAGTACAACCAATGAGCTTGGAACTATTAAGAATGGATTTCAGTTTAACGTCGTCTATGCCATTACATTTTATTTTGTGGTACAACTTTATATTCAGGTGGTTGTTCATGCATTCTTTTAAACTCAAAAAAGAGAAGTCTCGTAAAAAAGACTTCTCTGTTGTATTATTTTATTAACTATTTCCGATAGGCCATTGAAATGGAGGTGCTCCTGGAGGAGAGTTTTGGATAATATCAATAAATGGAATCGTATAAGCAAATGCAATCAATACCACTGCGATTCCAATCCAAAGGCGCCAGTTTTCAAAAATGGTAGGTGTAGTATCTGCATTAAGCTCTTCTTCCGCTATAGGAAATTCTTCTATCCCTTTTGGTGCTGAGAATGTCATATAGAAAAAGGTGTACATCATAAGCAGAATACCAATGAATAAGATGGAACCTCCTATGGCTTGGGCATATTGGTAACCAATCCACTCAACTGCCTGTTCACTTCCGTTATACTCAGAGAATGATGAGCGACGTGGTGCACCAAGTAACCCAGCTATGTGCATAGATCCAGACATAATAAACATCCCTAAAGACCATACAATTGTCTGCATAATACCTAGACGATTTGTTTTAGCATCTAGTTTTCTACCTGTTAATACAGGAATTAGCCAATAGGAAATACCAAAGAATGTAAGTATTACTGTTGTTGCCAGTGTAAGGTGGAAGTGTCCAGTTACCCAAATGGTGTTATGAACAACAAGGTTCAGTTGGTTTGAGGCATTTACCAAGCCACCTGCTCCTGCAGGGATGAAAGCAATCATACCAATCATTGGTGCTAAGAAACGGACATCTTTCCATGGCAAGGCTTTAAACCATCCAAATAAGCTTCTTTCACCTTTAGCACGACCAGCAGATTCAAATACAGCAAACATTGAAAATGCGGTTAATAACGAAGGTATCGCAACTGCAAATGTTAGAACAACTTGAATGTATTTCCAGAACGGATCAATACCAGGCTCTAGGAGTTGGTGGTGAAACCCTACCGGTATTGAAAATAATAAGAATAATATAAATGCTAGACGTGCTAGCCCGTCACTAAAGATTTTTCCACCAATAATTTTAGGTATGATACCATACCAGGCCATATATGCAGGTAGTAACCAGAAATAAACAAGAGGGTGGCCAAAATACCAAAACAAGGTGCGACTTACTAATATATTAATCTCATCTACTAAACCTAGTGACCATGGAATGAATTGTATTAATACGGTAGCTGCCACACCAAGTGTAGCAATAAACCATATTGCCATATTGATAACAACCATAAACGCAAGAAGTGGTGACTTTTCTCTGGGATTCTGCTTTTTCCATTTAAATAGTTGATGGAAATTAACAAAGCAAGCGACCCATGAACCTACAACAACGAAAGTTAACCCAAAATAAAAGATTGGATGTGCAGCTAAAGGAGCATAAAATGTATAGAGTACACTAGCTTTACCTAGAAGAATCATGATAGCAGTAGCTGTGGTACCAAGTAACATAATCCAAAATGCGATCCAACCCCATTTTCGTTGACCATCACTCATTCCGACAGTTTTACTCATTAGAGCAAATTGAAAGCCTATGATAAAAAACGTTGTAAGGACTAATGCAAGAATGACACCGTGTACAGTTAGTATTTGATAGTAATCAATGCCAAATGGTAAAGTGATTTTTCCTGTTCGGACGAATGTTTGTAGTAGACCCATTAATCCCCCAATTAAAAGTGAGATAAACGCAACCCACATATGAGCCATTGTTAAAGAAGCATCTTTTTTTGGTAATGCTGATTTAATATCCATTATTCTTCATACACCTCCACACTTGCTGTCATAAAGTGATGCCCAGTGCCACAATATTCATTACAGACAAGCGTATATGTTCCTGGATTATCTAACGTCACTTCAACTGTATTGATATATCCTGGCTCTAACATCATGTTGGCATTAGTGCCTGCTAATTCGAATCCATGAATAACATCCTTGGTGGTCCCTTGGAATAACACTTTTGATCCAACTGGAATTCGAATGTTTTTAACCGGTGCGCCATCTTCATCTGTTCCAAAATCATAATTAAAAGCTGACGCCACCACATTAACTACATAGGATTTATCATCCATTTCTTGTAATCCTAAATTTTCTTGCTTGAATGATTCATGAGCCTCTACATTCGTAGGGTCTATTGTTGTAAGACAACTTGGAGGTTGAGTACCCTGTAAAAAAGCCCCTACTCCTAACACAATTAAGAATGCTAGTAATGATCCCCCGCCAATAAACATCCATATTTTTTCGTACTTATGCAAGTGCATAAATAATCCTCTCCTTCTTACTACAAATTAACGATTTAAAAATAACCCCCAGACCCCAAGCCATGTCGCTACTAAACATGCACCGACAATAAGAACGGCAATAAACGTACCTTTAAGATAGGGTGCTTCTTCAGTTGTTTGGGTCTTTGTTTCCTCATTTTGTAATGGTGTATTAGTCATGTTGACCCACACTCCTTTCATTAGAAATTTCCTGTTTTTTGTTTACATGTTAATCATACACCAAAATTCTAGTCTAAATATGTCAAGGAGTTACATTTCACAAACTTTTCAAATTTAGCCAAAAATGGCTTTATATCAATGATTGAATCCATATAAATCTTGTGAAATAGTGAAATTTTTATGACAAATGGTTGTAATGTCTGGGGAATACGGAGAGAGATAACCGTTGTGGAGACGTAAAAAACCTGTTGCCTAAATGGCAACAGGTTAGGAGAATTTTCTTATACTTATTGAAGTTCTTTTTTCATGTTAGGAGCTAATAGGTCAGCATTCTCATAGATTGAAGCTAATTTATCTTCGAATGAAGTGAATAAATCATCTGCTTTAGAGAAATCAGTCTGAAGTGGTTTATCTAGCGTTGATTTTACTTCTTCAAAATAAGCGTTAAGATCATCAAGAGATGCTTGTAAGCTATTCTTTGTATCTTCGGAAAGCTTACCTTTAATCTCAAAAGAATTTAAAGCTTCTTGAGCGGTAGAGGCAGCTTTCTTTGCTTCCTCTGTACTATCTTTTATTGTTTGCTCTAATTGCTTCTTTTCTTCATCTGTTTCTACTTTATCAAGCTTAGAAATATCGACACGAAGGGCTTCGATTTTTGCATTATGCTCACGAATATCTTTTGCCAATGCTAATTGACTATCAAGTAAAGTGGATTGGATTGTTTCTTTACTTATTTGCTGAGTTGCTTCTGTTTTCTCTTCTGTTTCAGCATTTTTAGTCTCTTCTTGCGTTTGACCACAAGCTGTAGTTACTAAAATAGTTGATAAACCTAATGTAAGTAGTATCTTTTTCATTCAAATGATCCCCCTTATTCTTTCCATCATTATGTAGTTTATAGAGATATAGTTAGAATGTAAACATAGTTTGGAGATGTTATAATAAAGGGAAAATTCAGATATATCGAGGAGGAGATGTAAATGTATTTACCATCATTTTCATTACATAATAAACTTGCTGCTATTACAGGTGCTACAAAAGGGATTGGATATGCAATAACCATGGCATATGCAGAGGCAGGAGCGGATGTTATTGTCATATCAAGAACAGAAGATGACGTACATAAAGTTGTAAAAGAAGTTGAGCAATACGGTCAAAAAGGATACCCTATTGTAGCTGACGTGAAAGATTATAAATCTATTATTTCTCAGATAGAGTCCACTTTACCTGGGGATGAAACGATAGATGTTTGGGTAAACAACGCAGGTATGAACATTAGGAGTAATGCTTTTGAAGTAACGGATGAAGAGTGGGACCAGATCATTCAGACCAATATGAAAAGTGCTTTTTTTCTTAGTCAATATGCAGCGAGACAAATGAAAGAGAAACAAGAAGGAAAGATAATCAATATTTCTTCTGTAGCTGGTCATGTGGCTCTGCGAACCGGAGTAGTATATGGCATGACAAAAAGTGCCCTTATTCAAATGACGAAAACGCTAGCTCTAGAGTGGGGAGAATACAATATACATGTGAATGCTATTGGTCCATGGTATTTTCCTACTGCTTTAACGGAGAAGTTATTAGAAAATGAAGAGTATGTAGATGAAATTAAGAGCCGAACGCCTCTAAGACGAGTAGGAGAGCTAAAAGAATTAGCTGGGTCAGCAGTATTTCTTGCTTCTGACGCAAGTAACTACATGACAGGTCAAACATTATTTGTCGATGGCGGTATGACCATTTATGGTTTTTAAATAATCAGCATTTTGTTATAGGATAAACAAATTAACTACTTACTTTGAGAAATGGATTATTATGTTTAATAGCTCATAAATAGCCTAATAAACATCATATAGCTTATTCAAGTAGTGAGGCATAATTTTGAAGGCTTGAAGTCAAGATAGTTTGGGTGAGTGGGGTCTTTCCGTTGTGTTAAGTGGGAGAAAAGATGGGCCGGGAAATAGCTCGCTTTCCTGCGGCACTACACGACGTAGGTAGTTCGACGTTGTCATACGATGTGACAATCTTAGTCGAACTTCCAGTGATATCATTCGTCTCCTCAGGCAAAAACGTGCCCCTGAGGGCGATTCTCCACGAAGGTACCTTGCCAGCTCGCCGGCAGGACGCGAGTTGTTCCCTGGCCACCTGTAGTTTAACTAAGGCAACGGAAACATTTCTCTTACCCAGAATAACTGGAACTCAAGTTTTCGAGATAATGGGCAATCACATGGAATAAGAGATATCATTCAATAACAACAATATCATGATTTTTCAACTGCATTATAAGAATTCAAAAAAGCATAGAATCTCATGATTCTATGCTTTTTAGTCTTCTATTAGGAGTGTCATTTGTAACGATTGTTGGTTTTCTAATGAAACAGAAACACATAATGATCTTCTATTTTCTGGTAACAAACTTAATTGATTCATTAATGTCGGAGGAGTGATGTCGATTTCTACATTTCTCTGAGATACGATAGTGGCTAATTGACCAACTATCATATTAGCGAGTTCTCCTGTGAAAGATTCGAGCATTTCACCTTCAAGAGGCATTCCAAACATTCGTTCACCAATCAAACCTACACTTTCTTTTGATCCTTCGATTACTAACCGCCCCTGAATATCTCCATTAACTCCAATGAGTACCCCTAAGTCAGTATCTAGGAGAGGCTTCTTTTGAAAGGAGGGTTTCTCGATTTCAACATCAAAAGGTATGACGGTTTTCACTGATTCTATTGTACCATTTAGTATCTCTTTCACTGATTGATTCGATGCCAAAGAACCCCCGCCTTATGCCTATATTGACCTAATCATACCATAGTTTCTAATGTAACTGCTCATAAAATTATTTTTTTTACAAAAGCTATATAAAAAATAAGGAGGATTTTATGGCATATATTACTTCAGTAGGTTATAGCTTACCAACAAATGAGCTTAGTCAAAAAGATATAAAAGATTTTGTGAAGCATATATTCCCTAGAAACGAAAGAGATGTAACGAGATTACTTCCTGTATTTGAGAATGCTTCAGTAGAGAAGCGACAATTCGTAATGCCCTTAGAATGGTTCGCAAAGAATCATTCGTTTAAAGAACGTAACGATATTTATGAAGAACAAGCTTTAATTCACTCACTTCAAGCTACTGACAACTGTTTACAAAACAAAGAAATGTTTGATGAGACAATTCCATATGAAGCTGTTGATATGATTATTTATGTTTCTAGTACTGGAATCTCAACACCTACAATTGATGCTCGTATGATAAATGAACGTGATTTTCGTGATGATGTGAAACGAATGCCTCTATGGGGACTTGGGTGTGCTGGTGGAAGTGCCGGCCTTGCTCGGGCAATGGAGTTTGTGCATACATATCCCCAAAAAAATGCACTTGTGGTATGTGTTGAATTATGTAGCTTAACATTCCAAAAAAATGACCATCGAAAGAGTAATTTTATAGGAGCTGCATTGTTTGGTGATGGCATTTCGGCAGCTTTGGTAATGGGAGAAAAATCTCCATACGTTCAATCCATAAGGAAACCAGTTCCTAAAATGATTGAATCTAGTTCAAAGTTACTAAAGGATGCTCTAGATGTAATGGGGTGGAACATGAATGAAGAGGGATTACAGGTCATCTTTGCTCGGAGTATCCCTACGCTAGTAGAAACATTTTGGAAATCTCACGTTGAGCAGTTCGTAGAACAAATGTCTTTATCAAAAGAAGATTTTCCTTTCTTTGTAGCGCACCCAGGAGGTAAGAAAGTGTTAGAAGCATATCAAGGTGTTCTGAATTGTGACGCATCTAAATTCAGACATTCGTATGATGTGTTAAAAGAACATGGGAACATGTCATCAGCAACTGTGTTGCATGTATTAAAGAGATGGATGGAAGAAGGTCAAGTCTCTAATGTGAAAAGTTTATTAGCTGCGTTAGGCCCTGGTTTTAGTTCTGAATTAATTAGTTTGGAGTGGTCGTAATGAATCTATTTTATATATTGTTTTTCTTTATTATCATCCAAAGAATTATCGAAGTTATGGTAGCAAAACGCAATGAGAAATGGATGAAACAGCAAGGAGGTATTGAAGTAGGAGAAGATCATTATAAATGGATTGTTCTTGTTCATATTCTTTTCTTCTTATCCATTGCGTTAGAAGCATATAACGAATCATTTGAACTTACCATGTGGAAGGGCTTTTTATTTGGAGTCTTTTTAGTAACACAAGGTTTTCGCATTTGGTGTCTTACATCACTGGGTAGATATTGGAACACAAAAATCATTGTACTACCGGGTGCAAATCTTATTGCGAAAGGACCATATCGATATTTTAAACATCCTAACTATTTAGTGGTGGGTGTAGAATTTATTGTGATCCCATTGTTATTAAATGCTTATTTTACAGCGGTGTTATTTCCAATCTTTCATGTGTTGTTAATGAAAATTCGTATTCCTCATGAAGAAAAAGCATTAACGGAAGCCTATAAGTCATAGTATGAATTGAGAATATTTATCATTCTCATTGCAAATACAATAAAATTTTGGTACACTTCAAGTAGAGATTGAAAATCATTATCAACCATGATGTAGAAATGAGGGGCTGGAATGGTTTTATTTATAGTACTTACTGTTTGTATTTATTCAGTAATAATGGTCGGTCTGTTAACGAAATTAAAGGATAAGCGCGCATTGCAACTTGTAGAATTAATAAAAGGTAGCAATTCATCTACTAAAGAACAAAATATACAACATTATGAAAAACTTGTATCTGCCAGGTAAATGACCTGGCATTTTTTTATTTGTTCTCTCTAAAGTGCAGAAACCAACACATGAAAATGTAATTCTCTTAGATTTTATATTGATTCGAGATTCATATATAAATGGATTGAACATTTGTTAAATTTACACGTATAATATTCTTTAGAAAAGTTTCAATTTTGTTATAAGAAATGGAGGGGAAATATGGGAAGTATTTTGTCAGTAGAGCAGGTGAGAAAATTACAAGAAACAAAAGAAGTTCAATTTGTCGACTGTCGCTTCAACTTACAAGAACCTTTAGAAGGACGTGAGCAATTTAAAGAAGCTCACTTACCAGGTGCGATTTATTTTGATTTAGAAAATGATCTAAGTAAGGAAGCAGATAGTATCGGTGGAAGGCATCCATTTCCTGATAAGGAAGTATTTGTACATAAGTTAGAGCAATACGGAATTACAAGAGAAACCACACTAATCGCATATGACAATCCAAAAAGCCCTATAGCATCCAGGTTTTTTTGGTTAATGAAAGTGTTAGGCCATAAGGAAGTGTATATATTAGATGGTGGCTTTCGAGCATGGGAGTCAATGGGATACCCAACAACGAATAAGTTGCCTAAACAAGAAGCTTCTTCCTATGAGGTAGACCTCCAACATGATTGGGTAGCTACTCAAGAGGAGGTCCGTTCAAGTATAGAGAATCTTGATGTCGCAATTGTGGATGCCAGAAATTTTGAACGATATGCAGGTTGGAAAGAGCCAATAGATAAGAAAACGGGACATATTCCTTCTGCAGCCAATTATGAATGGACAAAAGTTTTTTAATACCCAAGGACTTTGGAAAGGTAAGCGAGAACTTCAAGACTTATTTTCCCCTTTAAATGAAATGGAATCGTTTATTGTATATTGTGGTTCTGGAGTAACGGCAGCCCCTTTAGCTGTGTCCTTAAGGGAGGCAAATTTTCCTGAAGTGAAGTTATATGTAGGTAGCTGGAGTGATTGGATTAGTAATGATCGCAACCCAGTCCATGTTATCCCAGATGCATAAATTAGATAATTAGGTACGAATCACTATATTTATACGACTAAAGGATGTTCTTAATTTGGCCCATTTTGAAAAACTAGGGAACTTTATAGAGGATTTATGGACCAAAGGATTTAAATTATCAGATCGAGATGTTCATTTTATTTATTTCGGTAAAAATTATGCTAACGCAGAAGAATGGCTAGTAATCTTTGCAGTTAGAGCAACAATTCAACTCCAATTTAAGTTTGATGAGAGCTTTTATATCGCCGTTTTGGAATACCTCTCGCAAAATAAACCAACCACGTTGCGAGAAGCATGGAAACTACTAGAAAAAAGAGGATTATCTAAACAAAAAGACCCTAGAACATGGGAATGAGTGTTCTGGGGTCTTTTTATATAGTCTACCAGGAATTTATAAAAATCATTGCATGTGTCCGTGTTTCCTTTATCTTATTGCGGGTTCAGGGGAAGTTCGATTAAAATCGCTGCTTCACGCAGCAACATCGAAACATACTACGACGTGTAGGGCGCAGCATATACGTTGCTATCTGGACGTTTGCACTTTTCTTTATTGTTTGTGGATTGCCTGTCTAGCTAATTCATCTGCTCGCTTATTTTGTTTATTAGGAATCCATTTTACAAAGAAATAGGGGAAAAGTTCTCCTAATTTCTCTACTTCCGATAGTAAGGGTTGATACTTTGTTTGCTTTGTAAACGATTTTTCAATAGAATCAACTACTAATCTTGAATCAGATCGAATGCTTATGATTTCATCTGGAAATGTATCCTTACAAATAATAAGAGCTTTTATTACTGCCATAAATTCAGCTTCGTGGTTAGACATGTTGCCAAGATAAATAGAGTAGTCTAAATGATTCCCAGATTGCTTTATATAAATTCCAGCACCACTAGGACCTGGATCACCTTGAGAAGCACCGTCTACATATACCTCGAGCATATCCTACATCCTTTCTACGACTCCAGTGATAATGATGCGTTACCGATGAAATTTTTTGGCAATATATAAAAATGGAGTATCCAAAGCAGCAACAATAAATTTAATAAAGTACGTCGTAATAAATATTTCGAACCACACTGTGGGAGGAAATTTCCCATAAAAAGCGATTGAGCAAAAAACGAATGAATCTAAAAGTTGACTAAACATGGTACTTCCGTTGTTACGAACCCATAGCCATTTATCATCAGGAAGAGCAGCTTTTAGTTTTGCATAAATCCACACATCAAAATATTGACTCACAAGGTACGCCAGTAAACTACCTATAGCAACTCTAGGAAGAAAGGAGAAAAGTGTAGTGAGTGCTTCATGAGCAAAGTCATCAGGACCTGGTGTGAATTGTAGAGCAATTTGCATCATTATTGTCATGCTTATTAAGGTGAAGAACCCTAACCAGACAGCTTGCTTTGCATCCTTTTTTCCATATTTCTCATTAAGGATATCCGTAGCTAAAAAAGCTGTCCCGTATATAATGTTTCCTAACGTTGCAGTTAAACCAAACATTTCAATCGTTTTAGCAACTTGTATATTGGCTACAACTGTAGACATTCCAATCCAGACAAACAGTCCTTGTTTACCGAAAATACGGTAAATAATTGTAACCATCGTGAAGTTTACAAGCGCAAATAGTATCCAAAGTACTTCATTTATCATTTTATCGACCTCCATAGTTTTGATAACGCAGGAAGTTGCGAACTGCGATGCTTTTGCACAACGATAAAAAATTATACTTGTTTTTTGTTTGTTTTGCAAACAAGGGTATAAAAAGATGGACTACAATCTTTAATCTAATAGCAGTAGAACAGAAAAAAGCGGTAATCCATTAAGGATTACCGCTTAGTTTATATAGACAATGGTTTAGTTTTTAACAACGTTCGCAGCTTGTGGGCCGCGGTCGCCTTCTACAATTTCGAAAGTTACGCTTTGACCTTCTTCAAGTGTCTTGAAACCTTCTTCTTGAATTGCAGAGAAGTGTACGAATACATCGTTTCCACCTTCTACTTGAATGAAGCCATAACCTTTTTCAGCGTTGAACCATTTTACTGTACCGTTTTGCATTTTCAAAAATCCTCCTAAAAACTTTCACGTGAAACGTGTTATTACAAAGAAAGGAGTCATAAAAAAAGATAACCCCTAAAGAAATGCAGGAACATAAAATCCCGAACTTCTATAGAAGTTACCATGTCTTTCATGAATCCAAACATCTTCTTTGCTTATCTATAATATATCTTAAAATAGTAATATCGTCAACATCAGGTCGTAAGTTTGTTTTGAGAATGGGTCTATATAGCCTGTGAGAGAAGGTGAATAAAAAATATTCACAACTTCTTACAATCTTTTTGCACATTTCTTAAATGCAATGACTAAAAAATACAGCTAAGATTCGATACAATAAGAGTAGCTCGATGAGAGGAAGGGATTTTATTGAAATCAGATATTGAAATAGCACAAAATGCTTCGATTAAACCTATTCATGAGATTGCCGAACAACTTAAGTTAACAACAAAAGATTGGGAGCCATATGGTCATTATAAAGCTAAGTTATCACATACGCTTTTAGACCAACTCTTCGAAAGACCAAATGGGAAGGTTGTTTTAGTCACAGCAATAACCCCTACGCCTGCTGGTGAAGGAAAATCTACCGTAACAGTTGGTCTAGGTCAGGCTTTGAATCAGTTAGATAAACAAACAATCGTTGCTCTCAGAGAACCTTCACTTGGTCCTACGATGGGATTGAAAGGAGGAGCAGCTGGAGGAGGTTACTCACAAGTAATTCCTATGGAGGATATAAATCTTCATTTCACTGGGGATATTCATGCCATCACGACAGCCAACAATGCATTATCAGCCTTTATTGACAACCATATTCACCAAGGGAACGTATTAAATATTGATCCAAGAAGGGTTGGTTGGAAGCGTGTACTGGATATTAATGACCGTGCTTTGAGGGAAGTAGTAGTCGGATTGGGAGGACCTGCAAAAGGTGTCCCACGTGAAGATGGTTTCTCTATAACAGTGGCTTCAGAAATTATGGCAATTCTTTGTCTTGCTAATAGTTTGCATGACCTAAAAAAAAGATTGAGCAGAATTGTTTTTGGCTATACATACGATCAGCAGCCAGTTACTGTTCGACAATTAGGAATGGAAGGTGCTCTAACACTTTTATTAAAAGATGCGATAAAACCAAACCTTGTCCAAACATTAGAGAATACGCCAGCTATTATTCATGGGGGGCCTTTTGCCAATATTGCCCACGGCTGTAATAGTGTAATGGCTACAAATATCGCAGCAAAATTAGGTGACTACGTTGTCACAGAAGCTGGATTTGGGGCCGACTTAGGTGCAGAGAAATTCTTAGATATCAAAACTCAAGCAGGTGGGGTTGAGCCAGATACCGTGGTTATAGTAGCTACAATTCGAGCGTTAAAGATGCATGGAGGCATATCCAAACAAGCGTTAGAACAAGAAGATGTTGTAGCGGTACAAAATGGTATGAAAAACTTACAGAAACATATGGAAACGATTAGAAGCTTTGGAATACCATTTGTGATTGCTCTAAATCGATTCCCAAAAGATACGGAAGCAGAGTTACAAGTTGTGGAAAAGTGGTGTGAGGAAGTTGATGCTCCGTTCGCTCTTACTGAAGTTCACGCTTTTGGAGGTCAAGGGGGGATCGAGTTAGCAAAGAAAGTAATACAGACGGTTGAAATGGATGGAAAGAATTTTAAAAGAATGTATAAAAAAGAAGATTCCATTGAAGAAAAGATACATGCTATTGCTACGAAGGTTTATGGAGCTGAAAAAGTCGAATATAGCTCTAAAGCAAAAAAACAAATAGAACAATACGGTGATTTGGGATGGGGGCAGTTGCCTATTTGTATGGCGAAAACGCAGTATTCTCTATCAGATGACCCTTCACTTATTGGTCGTCCAAAAAACTTTACAATTAACATTCGTGAATTCAGCCCCTCTATTGGAGCGGGGTTTCTAGTAGCTCTAACAGGGAATGTTATGACGATGCCTGGTTTACCAAAATCTCCTGCAGCACTTAAAATGGATGTCGATGATAAAGGGAATGCTTTAGGATTGTTCTAGTAAATTTGAGTAGTATGTATCACGATAAATACAATGACATGTTTTAAACTTGAACGCATGTGATAGGGAATACATATGTGTTTTCAACAATTAGATGATCATGTAATGGGTCTGATTTTTTATATAAAAAGAAGCAATATAAGGAGTCGTTTGTTTTGAGTATTCTGATTGGCGTAACCGGATGGGGGGATCATGCATCTCTTTATCCAGACACCATTGCTCCCCAACATAAACTGTCAGTATATGCTTCCCATTTTCCTGTAGTAGAGGTGGATAGTGCATTTTACGCCATTCAGCCACAAAGAAACTATGAAAAATGGGTGAAAGATACACCAGATAATTTCACTTTTGTTGTAAAGGCATTTCAGAAGATGACAGGACATAGACGAGAAAAGTTGGATAATACAGAAGTTAAAGAAATGTTTAAAGCTTATAGAGAATCTATTCAACCCTTGATTGATGCTAGTAAATTAAATTGTGTGTTATTTCAATTTCCACCATGGTTTGATTTGCGGAAAGAACATGTACAACGATTAAAGGTTATTCGTGAATTGATGGGTGATATCCCCTTAGCTTTGGAATTTCGAAACCGCTCATGGTTCCAAACTCCCTATATAGAACAAACAATTCAATTTATGAAAGATTATAATTGGATTCATAGTATATGTGATGAACCTCAAGCTGGAGAATCTTCCGTACCGACCGTTTTAGAGGCTACTCACTCAGAGAAAACATTGATACGGATGCATGGTCGTAATATACACGGATGGAATAAGAATGGTCGAGAGGACGCAGAATGGCGAAAATATCGATTTCTTTATCGGTATTCAAATGAAGAGTTAGCACAATGGCAAAAAAATATAGAACAGTTGCAGCATCATTCAAAACATATTACCGTCCTCTTTAATAATAATTCAGGTGGAGATGCCTCTGATAATGCTAAGCAACTGATCAACATGCTAGACTTATCTTATGAAGGGTTAAATCCAAGACAGATGGGTTTATTTGACGATTAGGAGGTTGAGAACATGAATCAAGAAGAAATACGGTCATGTACCAAACAGTACGTAGCCTCAATATTTCAAGAAGAGCCAACAGGCCATGATTTTGAGCATATGAAAAGAGTCGCAAATATGGCTGCCTATATTGCTGACGAAGAAGGTGCTGATCCGTTCATTTGTGAAATGGCAGGCTGGTTGCATGATGTAACAGATGGTAAATTAACGGACAATGAGAATCAGGCCAAAGAGAATTTGCACACGTTTTTACATAAATTGCCCTTAGAAACAGAGGATAAAAATGCAATCTTAGCTGCAATGAAGGATGTGTCCTTTAGAGGGAAACACATCATTCCCTACACTTACGAAGGGAAAATTGTGCAAGATGCTGATCGTCTAGATGCTATTGGAGCAATCGGCATTGCTAGGACATTTGCATTTGGAGGAAATAAAGAACAACTTTTATATACAGAAGATGAACAAGAACGTTCACAACCAGGCACCTCCATTCAACATTTTTATGATAAACTACTTCATCTAAAAGGATACATGAATACACCTACAGCTATTTCATTAGCTGAAGAAAGACATGCTATATTAGAGAAGTTTTTAAACGACTTTCATGAGGAGTGGAAGAAATTTTCTTAAGTCAATATAAATAAAAAACACAGCCGAAAAGAAGCTATGTTTTTATCATCTATGGAGTGCGTTTTGTCCCGAGGTATAGTGGACTCCAATAAGGATTGTTCATCCGACTTATTTTTACTCCATTATAAGAACCGCATGAATAAATTGGCCATTCTCTAAATAATTCATTATATGAGAAGGGCTAGGTCTCAAAAAAACACAGCCACCTACTCTTGGCTTCGAAAAGGTAATAGATACATTCCAAATATCACTTATTGTACAAGGGAGATGGACGTTTTTTTAGACATATTGAATAAAACCACTGCAATCAAAACAGCTTGAGCATTCACCTCCCAAACATAGGGAAAGCCTAAATACGCTTTAGCTATTTGTGCTATCGAGGAATTGTCAGAACTAGATTTTTGAAGTCATTTTAGATAATGTTTGTTTTTTGGCGTTTATGCTTTTTTATTCTACATAAAATTACATAAGCCCTCATTTGAGAAGAACGCGTATGATATAATAAAAAATTAAGAATAGTTAGCTAGGGAGGAAAAGACATGAAACAAGGTGAGCAAGCATACCTCGATCTATGTCAATATGTATTAGACCAAGGTACTCAAAAGGGAGACCGTACAGGAACAGGAACAATTTCTGTGTTTGGTTATCAAATGCGTTTTGACTTACAGCAAGGGTTCCCTTTATTAACGACAAAAAAAGTGCCGTTTCGATTGATTAAGAGTGAACTGCTTTGGTTCTTAAGTGGAGATACAAATATACAGTATTTATTAAAACATAATAACAATATATGGAATGAGTGGCCGTTTCGAAATTGGGTGAATAGTAACGATTATGAAGGTCCTGATATGACAGACTTTGGCATTAGAAGTCAACAAGATTCTGAATTTAAAGCTAAGTACGAGGAGCAAATGGCTTCATTCAAAGAAAAAATTCTGAATGATAACGAGTTTGCACGTACATATGGTGATTTAGGGAATGTGTATGGAAAGCAGTGGCGTGAATGGGAAACTTCCAGAGGGGAAACCATTGACCAGATTAAAGATGTAATCGAGATGATTAAACATAATCCTGATTCTCGTCGTCTAATTGTTTCCGCATGGAGTCCAGAAGATATTGGGCCAGAAAAAGCAGCACTACCTCCTTGCCATATTTTATTTCAATTTTATGTCGCAGATGGAAAATTAAGCTGCCAGTTGTATCAGCGTAGTGGAGATATCTTTCTGGGAGTCCCTTTTAACATTGCAAGCTATGCGTTGTTAACACATTTAATTGCTCGTGAATGTGGTCTGGATGTGGGTGAATTTATTCACACACTAGGAGATGCTCATATTTATTCCAATCATATAGATCAAGTAAGAACGCAATTAGCAAGACCCCCAAAAATGTTACCAACCTTACAAATTAATCCTGAAATAGAGTCAATTTTTGATGTGCAAATGGAGGACATAGAAATAAATGGCTATGAACCTCATCCAGCTATTAAAGCGCCAGTAGCTGTATAAATTTTCGGAAGGAGTTGACATGTTATGATATCGTTTCTTGTTGCTATGGATCGAAACCGTGTCATTGGTAAAGATAATGATTTACCGTGGCGTTTACCAGAAGATTTAAAATTCTTTAAACAAGTTTCTATGGGTAAAACAATTATTATGGGCAGGAAGACATTCGAGTCCATGAAGGGTCCTTTACCTGGAAGAACGAATGTGGTTGTAACAAGAAATAAGGATTATGAAAAAGGAGGTTGTACCGTAATTCATGGGATAGAAGAAATCTACAAGTGGAATGAAGAACAACCTGAAAAAGAATGGCTTGTCATTGGTGGAAGTCACCTTTTTGAACAAGTTATCGACGATGCAGACCGTATGTATATCACGTGGATTGATAAAGAATTTGAAGGAGATACATACTTCCCTGAATTCGATGAAATGAATTGGGTCCTAACTCATAATGAAAAAGGTAAAAAAGATGAGAAGAATCCTTATGATTATTACTTTCGACAATACGATCGGAAATCATAGCTCATTGAATAAACACTTTCCTTGGGATCGGTGTTTTCCCATTTTGCATAAGAATATATTCTTCGATTGTAACTAAGGAGTGAATGAGTTGGTTCGAGCTATTGTGCTAGCCGGAGGAGAATCAAGACGTATGGGACAAAATAAAGCTTTATTATCCCTTTATGGTAAGCCAATGATTACGCATGTAGTAGAAGAGATAGAGCGTTTTACTTCTTCTATCGTAATCTCAACTAATGAACCCAATCTTTTTTCTTTCTTATCCTACCTAAAGGTGGAAGACCATTACAAAGGACTAGGTCCGTTGGCAGCTTTAGAAAGTGCGATGGCTCAATCTGAAGAAGAATGGTTTTTAGTAGCAGCTTGCGATATGCCATTTATTAACCATAAGATATACAACGAAGTGTTTCAAAACAGAGGCCTATATAAAGCAGTTGTTCCAGTCTATGATGGGAGAATTCAACCTATGTCAGCCCTTTATCATAAAGACCTTTATCCATTAATTGTTCAACTATTAGAAGCTAACAATTTAAGAATGGTTGATTTATTAAATTTAACGTCAACGAATTATTTTTCGTCCTTTTCTAATAATATAAACAAGGATGAAATGGAAAAACATTTTATAAATCTTAACTATCCTGATCAATATAAGAAATGGCAAACTAAGTAAATAGTTATTATTGGTCTGATTTCTGTAATCTCATAGACAAAAATCGTAAAAACCCTTACAATCAAAACATGCAGTTTATATTTAAGTAACTATTGTAATAATAATGTAACATAAGAAAATAGAGTTTTTTTGTGTCGATATTGTGTACACTAACAAAAGATGTATCAAATTCGATATAATAAATGGAAATCATGACAATGTCCTTTTATCTTAATAGGACATGCCATCAAGAATGGTGAAGGGTAGGTGAAACAATGCCATCATTAATAGGAATACCTGGATTAATACTTATATTAGCGATAACATTGATACTTTTTGGACCAAAGAAGCTTCCGGAAATAGGCAAAGCTACTGGGCAAACATTAAAAGAATTCAAGCGATCAACTCGCGAATTAACGAGTGATGAATCTGATAAAACTGATCAGTCTAGCGAAGCATTGTCTTCAAATGAAGAGAATCGAAATTCCTAAACTAAATAGATAAAACATAATGAATAATGGAGTGATGACGATGTTCTCACAAATAGGGTTTCCTGGATTAATCCTTATTTTAGTTATTGCGTTAATAGTCTTTGGTCCCTCCAAGCTACCAGAAATAGGGAAAGCTGTTGGGAGCTCATTAAGAGAGTTTAAAAAGGCAACAACTGACATCATGTCTGATTCAGATGATGATACGAAAAAGGTAAAGCAAGAGCAAGATAAAAACGCATAAAATTTTTGCGTTCTTAAAGGTGTAGGAGTTCACTCTTACATCTTATTTATTTGTTTCATTTTATGAATTAAACAACTACTAAATGCATCTCCGAAAAAGGATGATGCCGTATCATTCGTTGCAATTGCAGGAGGTGGCTCACTTGTCGGAACAATCCAATACAACAGATCAGGAAATGAACATAACGGATCATTTAGGTGAGTTACGAACCCGCTTATTATGGACATTTGTGGTTTTTGTAGCGTTCTTTATCCTAGGTTTTGTATTCGTTGAAGAGATCTATCAATATTTTGAAAGTAATGTACAATATGAGCTAACAGTATTAGGACCATTTGATATCTTATGGATCTATATAATGCTAGCTAGTATGGTGGCCATTACAGGTACTTTGCCCGTGTTAACCTTACAAATTTGGCTTTTCGTTAAGCCAGCATTAACACCAAAGGAACAGAAGGTATCGTTAAGCTATATACCATCCATTTTCCTGTTGTTTGTTGGTGGTCTAGCATTTGGATATTTTATTATTGAACCTTTAATCTTTCAGTTTTTACTTTCCCTTGGAGAAGGTATGTTTAATACTATGTTCACAGTGGAGAAGTATTTTAAGTTTCTAATACGGGTTACATTGCCTTTCGCTATCTTTTTTGAAATTCCTCTTGTTGTTATGTTTTTAACGAGCTTGGGGATTGTTAACCCTAAAATGCTCCGGAGAACAAGGAAATATGCCTACTTTGTATTAGTTATTATCGGAACTATGATATCTCCGCCAGATTTCATTTTACAAATTGTAGTGGCAATTCCGTTAATTGTTTTATACGAAGTTTCGATCATATTGTCAGGGATAGTTGAACGAAGAAGACAAAGAAACTTAGATAAGGACTTGTCTTCAGAGGTATAAAGGAAACGATTTATTGAGTAAATAGTGAAAATTAAATAAGAATTGTTACCTGCCAACATAAATGTGTTGGCAGGTTTCTTATATGTACGTTTTTCTTACTCTATTTAAGTCCCATTATCTTAAAGAATTGGATTCAAGATAATTTTGGCGTTTGGAAAAGAGGTTGGTTTCCGTTAAACTAAATGAACGTATAGGTGGGCCGGGAAATTGGGGAGGTAGCTCCTATTTTTCGATTCTTGCTACGAAGGCAGGGAAAGTCGCTCCAGAGCCGATGTTTTAACGCATTTGAGTTCGCTACATCCGGTAGAATTCTCGACTGAACTAACGTCGTGTGAAGCCACAGAAAGCGATTTATTTCACGGCCCATCTTTTCTCTCCTTTAACACAACGGAAAAATCCCTCTCCCCCCAAAGTATCTCGACTTCAATCCTTCAAAATTATGCTCGTTTCTTGAATAACGAAGTAATAGATTTACCAACTTAAATAAAAAATAACATTTGTAAATCCGATTTATTAGTGATGTTATTCAAAATATACTTTGTTTCCCTATTCTTATATGTGTTAACGTTGCTTACAATGCACGGCCATGTTATAACTTAACAATACAATACCGTTTTAGGGGGAGTACGATGCGATCATTTTATCATTTTATGATGACATATAGAGGGAAAATGAATCCTGATGAAGAAAGTCGGTTAGCAGATTGGATGTTTAAGGATCATAGTTTTCCTAAACAATCTCACTCATACGATGAAATAAGCAGATATTTAGAGTGGAATATCCCTTTTTCTTCAGCTTTAAAAGTTTTCGACGATTTATGGGAGAGGTATCAGATGCAGGAGATTAATGGATGAATGTCGCGTTATTTCAATAAAAAAACAGGGCAACTAAGTATCTATGCCCTGTTTCCTTACTGAGATAAAAATAATAGAGGTGTATTTTTGGGTTAATGTAGGATTGATCTCGTTCTATTATAGCTAGCGCAAAATTCCTGTAAAAAATTACATTCATCAGGCTCATTTACTGTGCTAAGGAATTTACATCCGTTCTTGTTTAGCTTCTGATATGAATGGAATATGGACCAATAACAACTAGACACAACTACCGCCTAATGGCGGTAAATTGTGTTTTTTTTTAGTACACAAATGCAGCTCCTACGATAATCAACAAGATAAATAGAACCACAATCAATACAAAGTTACCATAACCGTAACCATAACCGCCACCACAACCGTAACTCATACCTATTCCTCCTTTTCATGTAAGGTATGATAGTATATGGTAAGCACACAGGTTTTGTATGGGCGATTGCACAGAAAAAGTAGAAAGCAGATTTGTATATTAGGCAACATTTACAATGGAATGAATAGGAAACAAGTGTAGTTGACCTTTACTTGTTCTGAATTTTACTCGCTGATCATGAGGTAGTAGTTGCTCTATCCTTCCTGTATATTCATGAAATGAGCCATCTGAAAAAATATGCAATATGATTGTAAGCTGTTCTTCGTAAGCGCTTTGTATTGTTTCATTTAATTGTTGTAATGCTTGTTCATCTAACTCAGGAGCTGTTTGTAAATCGTCTTCTTTCCACATATCTTTTAGGATTTGAACATGCTCGGGTAACATAAGGGAAGTCCATTTGATATTACCTCTATCGCGTAAGGTCATGTTTATTCCTCCTTTTTTTCAGTATAACCAAACAAATGTTCGTTTGACAATAGAAAAGAAACATTTGTTCGTGTATAATGTAAGTAAAGGAGCTGATAGCATGAACCATTCCATATTGGAACTCAATGAGATGGTTGAAATAGTGTATTTAGCCCATAATGGTACGTTTACAAAAAGAAAGATTAAAATAAGTTCCTGGAATGACCAGTATGTTTTTGCGTATTGTTTTTTACGCAAACAAATGCGTACATTTGTAAAGGAAAACATTCTAGCAGTACATCCAGCAACTTTATATCATTAATGAGTGTTTCATGGGATGCAGTAATTTCCTTTGGCTCAATTCTTCTTTTCTGATATGATTCGTAGTAAATGTAGTTCAACATGAAGGCAATATATACGTAGAAGTGAATTCCTGATATATAAATTTGAGACATTATCTTTGCCATAACACTAACGAAAACATAGAGAAGTATTACCTAAAACGTAATGTTCAGTAATGTTGGAACAGCAATATGCTGTTCCTTTCTTTTCAACATTAATATGTAGGTAATCAGTATATGAGGAGGTTCATGATGAAAATTTTACATACAGCTGATTGGCATTTAGGAAAGCTTGTTCATCAATTACATATGACCGAAGATCAGAGCTATATCATTGACCAGATAATTCAGATTGTTCAAGAAGAACAACCTGATGTCGTTGTGATAGCTGGAGATTTATATGATCGAGCTATTCCGCCAAAGGAAGCTGTAGAATTATTAAATAATACACTTACGACTTTAATTTTCGATCTGGGTATCCCAGTTTTAGCCAATACAGGAAATCATGATAGTCCAGATCGTCTGAACTTTGGTAGCCAGTTGTTTAAACGTCAACAATTCTATTTACAAGCTCATTTAGAAGGAGCATTAGAACCCGTGACATTACGGGATGAGTATGGAGATATTCATTTTTATCTTATTCCTTACATTGAACCGGCTGATGCAAGGATTGAATTTGAGGATGAATCTATTCAAACTCATCAAGAAGCTATGGAAACTGTTGTGAAATGCGTACAAGATAAAATGAACCATAATGAAAGGCATGTATTTGTAGGACATGCTTTTTTAGCAGGAGGAATGGAATCTGAGTCTGAAGAACGTCTTTCCATGATAGGGGGGACCCCCTATATAGATGCTTCTTTATTTTATGATTTTGATTACGTGGCGTTAGGTCACTTGCATCAGCCTCAAAGGGTAAAAAGAGATGTTATTCGTTATTCTGGTTCGATATTAAAATATTCATTTTCCGAAGCTAATCATAAAAAATCAGTTACAATTGTTGAACTCACCAACCAAGGAGTAGAAGAAATTAAACAAATCCCTTTGGTACCAAAAAGAGATATGAGAATTAAAGAAGGGTATTTGCAGGAATTATTAGATACTGACGAAGAAGGTATGCAAGACTACCTACATATTAAATTACTGGATAAAGGTCAATTACTTGATCCTATGGGGAAGCTTCGTAAAGTTTTTCCTAATGTATTAAGTCTTGAAAGGGTCGGATTGATGGGAGATAGTAAAGAGAAACAATTGCAAAATGTACAAGAGCGGAAACAAATGTCTCATTTAGAACTTTTTCAATCTTTTTATAAAGAAGTAAAAGGTGAAGACTTAGATGATAAAAGAACATCACACATTTTTCAAGTCATACAAGAATTAATTCAGGAAGAAAGGAATCAGTAGTATGCGTGCGATAACGCTAACAATGGAAGCGTTTGGTCCTTATTCTACCAAACAAACAATTGATTTTAATCAATTAGGTTATGAAACCATATTTTTGATTACTGGACCTACAGGTGCTGGAAAAACGAGTATCTTTGATGCGATGGTATATGCTCTTTATGGGCGAGCTAGTGGAAGCGAGCGCGATCAAGATACTCTAAGAAGTCATTTTGCAGAAGAAGGTCAATCAACTGAAGTCTGTTTCGTATTTGAGTTAAAGGATAAAAAATATGAGGTTAGAAGAAGTCCAAAACAGTTAAAGAAGAAAGAACGTGGCGAAGGATTTACCGAACAACCTCCCAAGGCAGAACTTTATGTAATACATGAGACAGAAAAAGAATTAATAGCCTCTAAAATAAAAGAAGTAAATGAAACAATAGAAAGTATGCTTCGATTGGATTATGAACAATTTCGAAAAATGATTATGATACCACAAGGTGAATTTCGAAGGTTAATTTCAGAAAATAGTAAAGAACGGGAAGAAATCTTGCAAAAAATTTTCCAGACATATGTATATGAACATATGACAGATCGACTCAAGGAAGAATCAAAAAAACTTAAAGAAACAGTAGAACATCTTGCTCAGAAAGAAAATAGTGAAATTGACAAGTTACACTGGACTACTGAAGAAAAAGAATCCGTTACCTCAAGTACAAAAGCACTTGAGAAACTTGAGGATGAGCTGAAGACTGATGATAACTACTTGAAAGAGCTTATGCAGTCACTATCGGATAAACGCCAGCAATTAAAGAAAAAACAAGAAGAATACTATTCACAAAAACAACTTAAGCAGCAGTTCCATGAGTATGAACAATATAAGCAAGAGCTAGAAACTATGAAACAACAAGAGCCAACCATATCCAATCAAGAATGGATCATTCATCAGGCCGAGAAAGCGAATCTAGTAAAATCTTATGAAGAGCAAGCATTACGCAGAAAAGAAGAAAGTAAAAAGCAAGAAACGCGCCTCCTTCAGAAGCAACAAGATTATGAAGTGCTTCAAAAAGAATTCTCTAATGTAGAAGAACAATATAAAGAGGAAGAAGGTAAAACGGAGGAACGAGAAGAGCTAAGGCAATCTATTGAAAAGTATAAACAAGAACTAGAACAGTTAAGAGAATATACAGATTTAAAGAAGCAAGCAACAGCACTTTTGACGTCCAAACAACAACAGGAAGAAAAAGTGAACAAGCTCCAGATGGATCGTAAAGAATTTCAGCAAAAAGTACATGAGCTTTCTAAATCTAATTATGAATATCAGTATGTAAACAAACGTTATTATGAGCTTGAATCAAAAGAGCGTGAACTTGATAGTATCATTAATCAAGTAATCAAGCTCATGAATGAGGAAGAAAAGCTTCAACAAATGCGCCAACACTATCAGCAAGTGCAGCGTCAGTATGAAAGTGTTAAAAAGCAACGAGAAGCTGCAATCCAGGAAGTGAAAAGGTTAGAAGAGGAGCAAAAACAACATCAAGCGGTTTTAATGGCAAATGAGTTAGTGGAAGGGCAGGAATGTCCAGTATGTGGATCTACTGATCATCCCAATAAGGCATTTACTTCCAACCATTATGTGTCAGACGATGCTGTAGAGAAGGCAAAGCAAACGTTAGAGCAAGTAGAAAAAACATTACAAAAACAGCAAGATGACTATGTTCGCGCTAAATCCGAGGGGCAATCTCAACGGCATATTGTAGATCAACAGCAAGAGGCATTACAATCACATCTCACTACGCCTTTTTTACAAGAAGCCTCTAGACAAGAACAAAAGCAAACCTGGGAAAAAGAAAGAAATGAAACAAAAGAACAAAAGCAATTAACAGCAAAACAGCTCTCTCAACTCGAAGAGGATATTAAGCATGTCCAAGTATATCAAGAGAAAATGCAATCACTGGACGAAAAAATTGAAGAAGAAAAATCGAAACTTCAAGAAACACATAATCAATGGGTTAGTATCAATACAAAGATGGAGCATATTCAATCTGGATTAACAGGGGAATATATTGAAGATCCTGAAAAACTAGCTTCCTTTGTAACTCAAGAAGAGGAACGGTATGAAAAATGGATCCATCACATGCAGCAGTTGAGTGAACAGTATCAGCGAAAAAAAGAACAAATACAAAAGCTAGAAGTGGAGATTAATCAACAACAAACTTATGTTGAAGAAACGAAAGAAAATGAGAAAAAAGCGGATGAACAATTAGTAGCTCAATGTAATGAAGTTGGATTCGAATCAGTGGAAGCGTATCAGCTCGCAAAACTTGACCAAGAAGAATTACGGAATAAAAAAGAAGAAGTCAATCAATTTAGAAAAAAGCAACAATCTACACAGGATTCCTATACAAAGCTTTATGAACAATTACATGATAAAGAAGTGCCTAATCTGGAAGATATGGAATCGTTATTAACTGAAATGGAAAATAACTTGGAGGAGCTCTCCGAACAATATCAGCAGATTTATTTGAAGAAAACAGAGCATGCACGAATATATGGTCAATTAGAAGAATTGATTCAATTACGAGTTGAGTCTGAAGAGAAATATTATTATATTGGAGAACTTGCTCAATTAGCAAGAGGGGACAATGCTTATAAATTATCGTTTGAGAGATATGTCTTGTCAGCATTCTTGGATGAAATTATTATCCAAGCAAATATTCGCTTGGATCAAATGACAGAGCATCGATATCAACTTGAGCGTAGTCAAGAAAGAGCTAAGGGAGGCGCGCAAAGTGGTCTCGATTTAGAAGTTTTGGACCATTATACTGGTTTAAGAAGGTCTGTTAAAACGTTATCTGGAGGCGAAGGGTTTAAAGCTGCATTAAGTCTTGCTCTAGGAATGGCTGACGTAGTTCAAGCTCATGCAGGAGGCGTGCAATTGGACACACTCTTTATAGACGAAGGATTTGGAACATTAGATGAGGAGTCTTTGGATCAGGCAATTAATTGTCTGAAGGATTTACAAAAAGGAAACAGAATGCTTGGTATTATTTCCCATGTACCTAAACTAAAACAAGAGATTCCGGCAAAACTACAAATATCACCTTCACCAAAAGGATCAACATGTGCTTTTTCATTAGCTTAGGAGATATATTGCCAATAATTACAGCTTAAAGTATAAAAATAGCCCATGATATACTGTGAAATAGGCTTTTTTACAAAAGCCTATATCAGTTGATCGAGAATGATAACCGCGCTATTACTATGTTATTAGAAACAGTTAAGGTCTAAGGAGGAAACTTTTAGGATGAAAATTGTAACAGCCTCAACTCCAGAACAGCAGGACTATGTACAAACGACTGTACGGTATATTTATAACAACCTGTTACCATCATTTTTTTCCTCATCCTATATCAAGGATTTGCATAATCTTGATGTTCTTCAGATACGAAATATTGAAGAGTACTCTTTAAAAGAAATTATGGAAATAACTGCAGCCCTTCAAACCATTCAATCTATTCTTGAATGTTTGGTGAATGATGGCCATCCAATTGATTACAAACATAAATTTAAAAACAATCAGAGAATATTAGAAAAGCATTTTATTCATTTTCCTTTTCAGTGTGAAGATTTTCATAAGGTAGATCAAACCGAATATCCAATGTCCATGATCCAACCAGACAATAAATGGCTTATTTAATAACAAGTCCTTCTCTTTGGTGATATAAGTAAATTAGAAATATAGATTTTTCATTAGTCCCAGTCACACAAGTACTTAAATCATTTTTTACACTTGCTATCTGAAAAGAGGTAACGTAGGATGAAAGAAAAGAGATAGGATGGAGGGGGAATAGTATGTCGATGCCATTATCACTAGAATGGTGTATTATTACCCATGGAGAAGAAATGCGTGTAGAGGAAAAAGAAAATACGTTCACATTAAAGTTAGATGGATATCAATTATTTCCTATCGATCAATTTATTGATATTAAACGCACAGATAATGCGGAACAGATTGGGACGGCTAAAGTAGTTGAAATGAGCTGGTTTGCCAATACCACAGTAATTACTTATGAACTCATTTCTCTTTATAACGTCAATTAATGACACGTTTTTTAGAGATTTGTAGAAACATGCGCTTGCCCGGGAAATGTTTTCGGGTAATAGCTAGTACAATTCATTAAATTGACAAAGTTAACCTGACAATAAGCAATGGTATAGCTTTATACTTAAAGTATAAAGTTAACTACACTAATGAAAGAGGGATGAACAATGTTAACGGTTATGTTGTTTGGTCTTATATTAAGTGGAACCATTGCATTAATTATTGCCGGAGATTTAACGACTGATTGAAGATAAAATCATAGGCTGCTACACTTTAAGACAGATGCTAACAAAACGGCATCTGTTTTTTATATAAAGTTAAGGGGAGTAATGAAATCATGACAATACTTTCTAATGATTGGCAGACTATTGTAGGAGACCAATTTAATGAAACATATTACATACAATTAAGAGAATTTCTTAAGAATGAATATCAAACTCATATAGTTTATCCGCAGATGAATGACATTTTCAATGCATTACACTACACCCCCTTCCATAAAACCAAAGTGGTTATCTTCGGTCAAGATCCTTATCATGGTCATGATCAAGCACATGGGTTTAGCTTCTCTGTGAAGCCAGGGGTAACCATACCACCTTCGTTACGAAATATTTACAAAGAACTAAATGATGATATTGGGTTTGCCATACCTAATCATGGTTACTTACTCCACTGGGCAAAAGAAGGGGTACTGTTATTAAATACAGTGTTAACTGTACGTGCTAAGGAAGCAAATTCTCATAAAGGACAAGGATGGGAACATTTTACGAATGAAGTAATTAAAGCACTTAACAACCGTGAAGATCCAGTTGTGTTTATCTTATGGGGAAGACATGCCCAACAGAAAATAGCTATGCTAGATGATACAAAACATCTTATCATTACATCACCGCACCCTAGTCCTTTTTCTGCTCATAAAGGATTTTTTGGCAGTAAACCATTTTCAAAGGCTAATGATTTTCTGAAAAACAAAGGTCTATCTCCAATAGATTGGCAACTTCCTTTACAGCCCTCAGAATCTTAACATGTAATTATATGAAAACCGCCTACACCTATCTCCCTCTTCTTACGTACAGTAACAGTAGTGAAGACAATGAAGGAGGGGGAGCATATGCCTCAAGGAATCAGACCAATGCCCTTTAATCGAATGCCTCAAGGAGGGGGAGCCCCATTTCAGATTGGCGGAAAACCACCACAATCTATGCCAATGTCAGGGTTCAATTCGCAAGGCGCCACTCGCTTTAACGGCTTTACAGGAATGAATAGTTTTCAAGGTATGCCCGGTAATCAAGGATTCCAAGGTCTTTCACAAGGGATGCAAGGATTATCAGGTATGTCTGGTAGAGGAGCTGGTGGTGGTGGGCTTCTATCAAGAATATTGGGAGGTGGAGCAAGTGGGGGAGCATCCCCTATGGCAGGCTTAGCTCAATCTGCAACTAGTGCAAGTGGAGGTGCAACTGGTATGCTCAACAATGTCCAGCAAGTGTTGAAAATGGCCCAGACTGCAGCCCCTATGGTTCAACAATATGGTCCAATGGTAAAAAACCTCCCAACAATGTTTAAATTAATGAAGATTATGAGAGAACCAGATGAAGGGGAAGTCGAAGAGGATACTGTGGATGAAGGTGATAGCAATAAAAATCCAACATCCAATAACAGTACACCTTCCCCTAAATCAAAATCTTCCTCAACCAAACAAAAATCGAAACAATCGCAATCTCCAACAACACAAAAATCAAAAACAAAAGTAGCCAAAGAAGCATCTTCAAACAAAAAGAGTCCTAAAGGAAGGTCCCAGCCAAGAATGTATATTTAAGATTTGGAGCAATTTACTTGATTTTTACACGGTGACAAGAAACAATAAGGACACAAGCTTGCTTAAGTGTTCTTGAAGTTAGCATGACAGCAAACTACACTATACATCGGCTTACACCATTTTTGGCGATAAGCCGTGTTTTGTCTATATGTTTGAGGAGGAATGCACCGTGACAAGTAATAACTTGGAAACAGCAACATTTGCAGGGGGCTGCTTCTGGTGTATGGTCGAACCATTTGATGAACGACCTGGCATCCATGAAGTAGTCTCAGGCTATACAGGCGGTCACACAGAAAATCCAACTTATGAAGAAGTGATAACAGAACAAACAGGGCATTTGGAAGCGGTCCAAATAACCTACGACCCAGATGTATTTCCGTATGAACGACTTTTACAAGTATTTTGGCAACAAATAGATCCAACAGATGCTGGTGGACAATTTGCTGATCGAGGTACTTCCTATACAACCGCAATCTTTTATCACAATGAAAAACAAAAACAATTAGCAGAGCAATCTAGACAACAATTAGAAGAAAGCGGGAAGTTTAAAAAGCCGATTGTAACAAAAATATTACCAGCTAGTCCATTTTATCGAGCTGAAGAAAAGCATCAAGACTACCATAAAAAACAATCCTTTCATTACAGGTTATATAAGCAAGGTTCCGGTCGAAAGGACTTTATTGATAACAACTGGAAGATGGATAAAGATCAAGAACAATTAAAAAAGCAATTATCCTCTATTCAATACAAAGTAACACAAGAAAATGGAACAGAAGCTCCTTTTCAAAATGAGTTTTATGACCATGAAGAGGATGGTATATATATAGATATCGTATCTGGAGAACCACTATTTAGTTCCAGAGATAAATATGATGCTGGATGCGGTTGGCCAAGCTTCACTAGACCTATAGATGACTATTTCGTTGATGAAAATACTGATGAATCTCATGGTATGATACGAACAGAAGTACGTAGTAAAGAAGCGGACTCTCATCTTGGACATGTTTTTGAGGATGGACCAAAACAAGAAGGTGGACTGCGATATTGTATTAATTCAGCAGCACTTCGCTTCATACCTAAGGAAAAGCTTGAGGAAGAAGGATACGGGTATTTACAGTATATCTTTTCGTAATAAGATATAGGAATAACAGGAGCCTGGAATTTTACCAGTGCTCCTTCTTTTATACGTTTGGATCATTCCGTGTCAAATTGTTTTCTTCCCCACAGGCAAGTAATTCGACAAGCTTTCTTATGGTTTTTGGTGTTAAGCAAATATTTCGTGCAACCAACACTTGTAAAGTGAATTTGCTTTACGTGAAGTGTGTCGCTTGTATTTGTTTGAATAGGTGCGGAGCATGAAAGTAAGCTATGCATAAGGGTTGATGGAAATGGATTTTATAAAAAAATTAGTGTATTCATACATAATAGGTGCTATTGGAGGAAGTCTGTTTGTTTGGTTTCATATGCCTTTACCTTGGGTTCTGGGGGCTGTAACCTCACTCCTTTTTTATAAAACAATCTGGAAACAAGACACGGCCTCTTCCATACCATTAAAAAATATAAGCTTTGCATTGTTAGGTGTTCAATTAGGCTCTTCCTTTACAGAAGATACCTTTCAGCAAATTGGTCCATATATAATACCTTATTTATTTTTTACGTGTTTCATTATTGCAGTTAGCTTGTTTAATGGCTATATTGTTTCGAAATGGCTTCCAGTGAAAATGGATACATCTATGTTAGGTAGTATTCCAGGTGGTTTATCTGCATCGATTGCGTTAAGTGATTCATTACAGAGTAATACCGTCTTGGTTACAATCTTTCATACCATTCGTTTGGTTGCTGTTCTATTTATTATCCCTTTTTCGGCTACTCATTTCTTTTATGAAGGGAATATTGTCTCGGCTGAACTTTCTCCATCTACAAATACAGGAGAATGGTACACAATTGCCTTTTTGATTTTGTCCTATCTGGTAGCTGTGTTATTAAATAAAAAAATTCCCGCTGCCTATGTCATGATTCCTATGTTTACGGTGGGGATATTAAAGGTTATAGGAGTTCCGATGATGTCATTACCAGATTTTTTATTCATTTGGGCCCAAATTACGTTAGGTGTGTACCTTGGTAATTCCATAAACATAGAGGATCTTATGAAAGCAGGAAAATATTGCATGATATACTTTGGTCTCTCTGTTTGGTTGATTATTATGTCGTTTTGCCTAGGGTATGTATTTAGCCAAATGGTTGATATAAGTATAGCCACTGCTATATTAAGTATTGCGCCAGGTGGTCTGATTGAAATGGCATTAACAGCACAAAGTGTAGGTGGTGATCCCTCGATTGTAAGTTCTTTACAGATGGTCAGGCTGTTAATTGTAGTAATGATTGTGCCGATTTTTCTTCAGTGGTTTTTTCGAAAAATGGAGAAGTAAAGACATTGTAGTTGACAATAAGGGTTAACACACCTTACCATTATCTTGAATTCAAGATAATATATTAATGCTTTAGAACATGTGAAAGGATGAAGTAAATGAAAATAGAGACAAGTGGAATTCACCACATAACTGCCCTTGTCAATGATCCACAAACGAATGTTGATTTTTACGAAAACACATTAGGATTAAGATTAGTGAAGAAAACCGTAAACTTTGATGATCCTGGTATTTATCATCTTTACTTTGGGGATAAGATTGGAACTCCTGGAACCATTATGACATTCTTTCCATTAGAATCAGCTCCATCTGGAAGAATAGGGTCTGGACAAGTAGAACGTACATTATTCCTAATACCTAAAGGGGCAAGTTCTTCTTGGGTCGATTATTTTCAAATAAAGTCCATTGAATTTGAGGAAAATGATCATGGAATCTGGTTCTTGGATCCTGATGGTATAAAGTTAGGGTTAGTAGAAGAGGATTCTAACATCAGTACGTATTGGGACCAATCAACGATAAAGGAAAATATTGCGATTAAAGGATTTTATGGTGCTATATTAAACTCATTAAAACCACTTGAAACAGGAAACCTACTTGAGGCAATGGGGTTTAAAGCAACAGTCGATAAAGATGATTTCTCGATGTATGAGGGCTCTGCAGATATAGGATCACATATTTGGTTAAATCGTACTGCTGTACCTAGAGGATTAGGTGGGGCAGGTACAATTCATCACATTGCCTTTCGTACCGAAAAAGAATCCGATCAAGCTCTTTGGCAAGAATTTCTCCATTCAGAACAAGGTCTCCGTATTACCCCAGTAATGGATCGGCAATATTTTAAGTCTGTGTACTTTCATGAACCTGGAGGCATATTGTTTGAGATTGCTACAGATGAACCAGGCTTCGTAACGGATGAGGGTGTAGATGCACTAGGTCAATCATTAACATTACCTGAATGGTTAGAAACACAGAGACCTCAAATAGAAGCTACCTTATCCGAGCTTAAGAGAGGAGAATAAAGATGGAATATATTTTTCAACAAGGAGCACAGGATGCACCAGTCTTATTATTGCTACATGGTACAGGAGGGAATGAACGTGATTTGTTACCGTTAGCTGAAATGATTGATTCAGGTGCTTCTGTATTAAGTGTAAGAGGAAACATTTCTGAAAATGGCATGCCCCGGTTTTTCAAACGTTTACGAGAAGGGGTGTTTGATGAGGAAGATTTACAATTCCGAACAAAAGAACTAGCAGAGTTTCTTGATGAGATGGCTGAAGAACATCAATTTGATCGTTCAAATGTAATAGCAGTTGGATATTCTAATGGAGCCAACATTGCTGGTAGTCTGTTGTTCCATTATGCCGATGTACTAAAGGGTGCTATTCTACTACACCCAATGGTTCCAATGCGGGGTCTTAATCTACCTGATATGAAAGGGGCACCTGTGTTTATAGGAGCTGGGACGAACGATCCTATTTGCTCTCCTGAGGAAACTAAAGAATTGAATTCCATTCTTAATGAGCAGGGGGCAAGTGTAACCATACATTGGGAAAACAATGGACATCAATTAACGAAACCTGAGATTGATCAAGCAAAGGATTGGTACCATGATCAATTCAAATAAAGTTGCTAAATCAGGAAGGCCTGGGGCACCGAAATAAATGTGCCAGGCTTTTCGCAACTTTCTAATATGTTCTAATGCTAATAGATTGAAACGTTTTGTGCAGATTTTTCATTCCTAAAAGCTTGCCATTCAATACATTTTCATTATACTTTTAAAAGACGGTATTTTATTACTTAAATCAGAACCAAGTTTTATGCACCCCGTTATTATGGTGAAAGTAGGCTGATTATGAGAAATTCCAATTGTTTTATACCATTTCCACATCCTTTATATCCTGCAAGGTTTGTAAAACGCTCTAACCGATTTATTTTGTATTGCGCATTAAATCATTCTGGTGAAACGGTTCGTGTCCATATGGGAGATCCGGGACGTCTAAAGGAACTTCTTCACCCAAATACGATCATTTATGTAAGTTATCATAATTCCAATTCCAGAAAAACAAACTGGTCCGCAGTATTAATTGAAGACCCACATACAAAGGAATTAGTCTCCCTACAAACAACATTACCAAATAAGCTAATCGAAATGTCACTAAGAACCAATGAGTTAAACGAATTTAAGAATTGGAGTTACATACAACGAGAATTTACAAAGGGAAGTTCTAGGTTTGACTTTTTATTAGAGAATACAACCCAACAACATGCCGTGGAGGTAAAAAGTGTAACATTACAGTATGATGGAGTTGGCTATTTTCCGGATGCTATAACGGACAGGGGACGAAAACATGTTCAAGAGTTAGAACAACTCGTAAAAGAAGAAGGATGGCATAGTAGTATTTTATTTGTATGCCAGAGACGTGATATTTCGAAGGTTAGAATGGCAGATTGGATTGATTCAGCATTCTCCGAAGCCATAAGCAAAGCAAGTGAGAGTGGTGTCAACATCTATGCCCGCACTTGTGAGATTACATTAGAAGGTATGTATCTATCCTCCCCAATACCAGTTGACATTTAGCTAGAAATAGAATAATTTTTACAATGATTTCGAAAAGTGTATGCAGGAATAGAAATGAAGGGTAGGTCCATGATAAAGTATGGGAAGAGATGAAGGAGGTAAGGACATGGCAGAACCATTATTTTTGCAACCCATTTTCAAAGAGAGAATTTGGGGTGGCACTACGTTAAAAGAAAAATTTGGTTATGATATTCCTTCTGAAACCACAGGAGAATGCTGGGCTATTTCTGCACATAAAAATGGACAAAGTACAGTGATGAACGGGGAATTCGAGGGGAAAACACTAGACCAAGTATGGGGGGATGCGCCTCATTTGTTTGGTCATTATAACGCTGAAGTATTTCCGCTACTTACAAAAATACTAGATGCTAATAAGGATCTTTCGGTTCAAGTTCACCCTGACGATGAATATGCACATAAACATGAGGGTGAAAATGAATATGGTAAAACGGAATGCTGGTACATAATCGATTGTTCGTCAAATGCAGAGCTTATCTTTGGTCACCATGCACATAGTAGACAAGAATTGCAACAAATGATTTCAGAGGGAAAGTGGGACAATTTGCTAAGGAAAGTATCCATAAAACCTGGGGATTTCTTTTATGTTCCTAGTGGGACTATTCATGCTTTATGTGAGGGAACGTTGGTACTAGAGACGCAACAAAGCTCTGATACAACGTATCGTGTATTTGATTATAATCGAACAGATCAAGAAGGAAATCAAAGAGAACTTCATTTACAGCAAGCGATTGATGTAACAACTGTTCCTCATAAAGATAATGAACTAAACTTTATGGTGGAGCAACGCACTGGTGCAACGATAACAACATTAGTACAGGAACAGTACTTTAGTGTGTATAAATACGAATTATTTGGAGCGGCTGCTTTTGAACAAGACAGCTTTTTTCAATTATTTAGTGTATTAGACGGCGAAGCTACTCTCCAAATTGGAAGTGATTCTTATTCCCTTTCAAAAGGGGAGCATTTCATTCTTCCAAGCAACACTGGAGATTTCACATTAGATGGAGAAGCTACTATAATAGTTTCCAATCCTTAATATATTTTGTACGCAATGAAAAAGTAATTATAAGTAAGGAGGAATAATAATGATTCATAAACATTGGTATGAAACGGACACCATTAAACAGGTAGAATGTGTTCACGCAAATGCTGAGAAATATGTTGTAGAAAATGTATTAACACCTGGCAAAGTATATGATGTAAAAAACGAAACAGAAGAGTTTATATTCATTGTTGATAATACTGGTAAAATGGGTGGATTTAAGAAGGACTATTTCAAAGAAGTATAAAACGAAGAGCTAGCCTAAAATAATGTAGGCTAGCTTTTTTTATCGTTTACTTGTGACTAACAATTATGTATCGATAGACAATTCCCTAAAAAAAATTAATATAAATGTTTGTGATGTGTTATTAAGGGAACAAGATTATCAAAAACTTAGGATGGTGACGGGCTTTTTGATTTTGAATAATGTTAAGATTTATCAACCTAATGGGAAATTTGATAAAGAAGAGGTATATCATCTCCACATGAAAAATGGGGTCTTTTCTTCCATACATAAAGGGTTAAGTAGAGAAAAGGGCAGCCATGTGATAGATGGTGAGGGTAAAACAGTAGTAGCAGGATTCACAGATTCCCATATGCATCTACTTCGTTTTGGTATGTTAAAAAATGAATTGGATTTAACACAAGTGACAAGTTGGAAAGAAATGAAACAAGAAGTGGAAGTCTACTATCCTGAAATAGAAGAAGCAGATTGGATTTTTGGTAAAGGATTTAATGACGGTACCTTTACAGATATCGATCATTTGTTAACAGCAGAAGATTTAGATGAGATTAATGTCAATAAGTATATGTATTTCATGCATCAGGATGGTCATGAATGCGTGATTAGTAAAAAATTACTGGAACGATTGGAGCAAGAAGAAGATTTTTATAAGGAACCAGAAGTATTTAAGGAACGAGACGATCAAGGAAATTTAACTGGGCGCTTTAAAGATACAGCTGTGCACTATATTAATTATCATCTATGGGAACGTTCCGTAGAGCATTCGAAAGAATCACTATCCGCTGCAATACCGTATTTACTTGAGAATGGGATTACAACCGTTCATACAGATGATAGGAGTTTTGTTGGCTCCTACCAATCATTATGGAGCGCTTACACGTCATTAGAAGAAGAGGGAAGTCTTCCAATAGAAGCATATCTACATCATTATATTTTCAATCAAAAAGATTTGGATGAGTTCATAGAAAGTTTTCATAAGCGTACAGGGGAAGGTACTGATCGAGTGAAAGTAGGTGCTATTAAAATTTTCTTAGATGGTACTCAACGTTTACACACAGCTGCTATGCGACAACCTTACCCAGACTCTCCTGACATGACAGGTTATTTAATTTATGATCAAGATCAATTGAACAGAATGGTTCAAACAGCAGCAACCAATGGGATGCAAGTAGCTGTACACGCTTTAGGTGATCGAGCGGTGCAATCGGCCATAACGGCTTTTGAACAATCCGAAGCACGTACTAAGAAGCTACGTCATCGGATTATTCATGCTCAAACCCTTGGAGAAGATTTACTAGAAAGAATGGAAGAATTAGGTGTGTATATTGAAACGCAGCCATCCTTTTTAATAGAAGAATGGAATCAAAAATCTCAATGGACGCCTGAAGATATCGTGCCTTACTGTGATGCATTCGGAAGTATGCTGAAACATAACATACCTATTACGCTAAGTTCCGATGCACCTATTGGCTATCTAGATCCAATCGTTTCCATTTTTGGGGCAGTTAATCGAATGGATACCAACCATCAACCAAGCGGAGGATGGATGCCTAGTGAGAAAATCTCTGTGGAAGAAGCATTTTCGGGATTTGGAACGGTTCCCTCGGAATTAGAATGGAATGAAGATGTAAAGGGAAAAATAGCGGAAGGCTTTCAAGCAGATTTTGTATTGTTAAATCAACACCCTAGTGAAATTAGTACTTCTAAGCTTATGCAACTTCATGTTCAATCGACATGGATAAAAGGGAAAGAAGTATACTCAAGAACCTTTTGATAGTGGTAAATACGGAACGTCTGACAATTTTAAGAGAATGTAAGAATTATTATTGTTTAGAAAAGTCTAATCTTAACCTGTCGAAGATTCGACAGGTTCTTTTTCTTTTCATGAACAAGTAGGAGAGTGACATGGGAATGCAATGGAACGAGCATAAAGGCTACAGTCGAATGATTAAAGAAAATAAGTTGACTATCGGTTTGACCTTACCAATTGAACATCATGGTAATGAAAGACCAAAGATGACCCAACAAGTAGAACGAGTTCAGTTAGCTGAGCGGTTAGGTTTTAGTGCCATTTGGTTTCAAGACGTATTATTAGAGGACCCTACTTTTCATGATCCTTCAACTGGACAAGTGTATGATAGTCTTTTGTATCTTACATACATTGGCGCACATACAAACATTATTAATCTTGGAACAGCAGCTGTCGTACTTTCCTTACGACATCCATTACGACTAGCCAAAGAAGCAGCAACTATTGAAAATTTGTTCCCTGAACGCTTCATGTTAGGAATATCATCTGGAGATCGTCGGCGAGACTTCGAAGGTCTACATATTCCAATAATGGAGAGAGGGAAGATTTTTAGAGAGGGCTTTCATTTTTTTGAGCATGTCTTGAATAGGGAGTATGAAGATTATCAATCTCCACTTGGTAAAATCGAAGGTGCTACACTCGTACCGAAACCTAACAAGCCAATTCCAACATTTATAACTGGATATGCTCAACAGAGCCTGGATTGGGTTGCAGAGCACGGAGATGGTTGGATGTTTTACCCTCAAGCATTGGATAAACAGCAATCTCTAATCGAAGAGTATAGAAATAAAGTACTCGAAAAACGTGGGAACACATTTCAACCATTCTTTCAACCACTTGTAATGGATCTTGCTGAAGATCCTAATCATGAGCCTGAAAAGATAACGCTTGGTTATAAGCTAGGTTCCAATGCGTTGATTACATGGTTGAAAAAGCATGAAGCGATAGGGGTAAATCATGTGATGATATCATTATCTAATAGTACGAGAGAGGTAGAGGAGGTAATGAGAGAGCTTGGGGAAGTGGTTTTACCTCATTTTCCACCACATCATACATTTCCGTATTAAAATGAAGATTAGATAGCTAAGCTTCATTAAGAAGTAGTAAAGTTTATGGATTCCAAAAATACTTAGTAGCAACTCCGATATAGTGAAAAATAAAAAGGCCAAACGGTGAATCCGTTTGGCTGAAATCATGTAAGTTAGTTTTTAACATACATATGTTGCAAGGATGAATGTTCATTCCAATTCTTCGTGAACGTATTTAATAGGTTGTCTAATTTATCAACCAAGGTTAGGTTTAAAAGTCCATTACCTTCAGCTTGAGACGACTTGCCAAGAGGTATAGTTCTTCTTATCAACTGCGCATATATTTCAGGTTCTGTCAGTCTTCTGTTAAACTGCGTTTCTGTGATATTAACTAACAACGATAGTGCGCCAGAAATATGTGGCGTGGCCATGGAGGTACCAGATAATCTTGCGTATTTTCCGTCTATATACGTAGATAGTATGTTTACTCCTGGTGCTACCAAGTCTATTTCATCATTTGTATTAGTAAATGGAGCAATGTTTCGATTGAAATCTATGGCTCCAACTTGTATAACTTCATTGTATGCTCCGGGATAAGCATACTCATCTGTTCTAGCTTGCCCATCCCCCTCATTACCAGCAGCACACACGACTGATACTCCTTGATTAACAGCGTATTGTATCGCTTCATGTAATTCAGGTATATCACTTGGGCCCCCTAAAGACATAGATATTACTCGAACTTCTTCTCCCTCAGTACCTTTCCAGTTTGTAGCATAGTTAATAGCATCAATGATCCAGTCCATTTTTCCTCGTCCTTCTCCACTAAGCACTTTAAGTATGAGTAAATTACTTTCAGGTGCTACACCAGTTACTCCTGAACCGGTTTGCGATGCTGCAATCGTACCAGCTACATGTGTCCCATGACCATTGTTATCACTAAAGTTGTTTTCATCGTTATTGTAGTCGGTTGTAAAGTTTTTGCCTCCAATTATGCGATCTTGTAAATCAGGGTGATCTAGTTGACATCCTGTATCAATAACGGCGACTATATTCCCCTTCCCTTTTGAAGCAGAATCCCACATCGAAGGGGCTTCAATCATTTCCACACCTTCAGGAACAATAGAAGAACTATCTAGTATTTGTTCGGTTTTATAAGGAATTAATTTTACGTCTGACATATTCACCCTCCATTAGAAATAGTTGTTATATTACTAGGATACACGATAAGGAAAGGAGTGACATGAAAAAAAGACTGAAAATTCTAATAATAATTCCATTTACCTACTTTGCTTTACTAACTAAAGGAGTAGACTCGCTTTTACTATAGGTATAAAATCTTATAAGTAATCCCCCATTCTATTGAGTGGGGGATTCTTTCAAAAAGGAAAGGGGCGTTAATTTTAGGTTATAAATTAATAGATTTAAAAGTCCCACTTGTACCTTTCTTTATACACGACTTATTTTCGCACTTCGTTGTCGGAAATCAACACCCTGGTAATACGTATTCTTAACAAGAACATTAGGACCAAGGCATTTTGCCATTGGACAATGACAATTTAGTTGCTGTGCTATCGTCGATTGTTGCCATTTCTGAAATGCATCCGGTAGGGTAGTGTTTTGTATGTTGCCTAAGCGTGGTTCTTCTCCAAAATCGGTTACGATAATCTCTCCACTAAAGATGTTTACATTTAAGCGTGAACGGCCATCCGGGTCGTTACGAACAGTAACATTCGGTTCATCATGGAGCCTTTGTTGAAGAGATAAAGCTTCTTTGTCAGAACTGCAAGGATAGAATGGAAGTGTACCAAAAAGCATCCACATATCTTTATTGCGGTGATCCAGTAATCGATGAATTCCTTCTTTCATTTCATCTAAAGAAAGAATATCTAAATCACTTGCAAAATCTGCAGGGTACATTGGATGGACCTCATGTCTAGCACAACCCATTTCGATAATATGATCATGAATGGATTCTAAATACGGGAGGGTTCTTCTATTTAACATTGTTTCAGCAGAGACCATGACACCTTCTGAGGATAGTTTTTGTGAATTCTCAACCATACGATGAAAGTATTGCTCACGTACTCGCTCTGGAGGTTTCTTTTCCATGTTTCGAAACCCAGTGTGTATGAATTCTTCTATCGTTCCCCAATTATGAGAGATATGTAATACATCTAAATACGGGATAATATCTTTATATCGTTCATATGGTAAAGTCAGGTTGGAATTGATTTGTGTTCTGGCCCCACGTTCGTGTGCATATTTCAGTAAAGGCACAACATACTGCTCCACGGACTTTTTGGAAAGAGCAGGTTCTCCTCCCGTTATACTTACTGCACGAAGATGAGGTATTTCATCTAAGCGTTGTTTTAATAATTCAAAAGGAAGTGCATCAGGATCCTTTTGTCTCAGTGTGTAACCAACTGCACAATGCTCGCAGCGCATATTACATAAATGAGTTGTCGTGAACTCAACATTAGATAGTGTGATACCACCATGCTCCTCCACATCCATATAGGCTTCCCATGGATCATTAGAGGGGGTGATTGGGTGAAGCTTCATGTTTTGCATTTATATGAAACTCCCTTTCTTCTTTAGTATCTTTATACAACAGCTACCATTTTACCATGTGAACCTTATAAAAGAACAGGTATTTAAACGATAGAGTCCTTTTCGAATCATGTGTACTAAAAAGTAATAGACTATTAATATGAATAATTTCCATAGAAGAAGGGAACAGTGCAAAAGTGGTTACAATAATAACTATGGAGTGATTACTATGGTAAGTTTACAAGGAAAAACAGCAATCGTAACGGGTGCAAGTAGTGGGATTGGTGAAGCAATAGCTAAGCATTTAGCACATGAAGGTGCAAATGTTGTACTAGCTGCTCGTCGACAAGAACGATTGGAAGAATTAGCGAAAGAAATAGAGGATACCACTTCAGTGAAAACTAAAATTTCCATAACAGATGTAACGAAACAAAGTGAAATGGAAACACTTGTTACGGAAACAAAAGAAGAGTTCTCTTCTGTAGATATGTTTATAAATAATGCCGGGGTAATGCTTTTATCCTTCTTAAAGAATGATAAGGTTGAAGAATGGGAAAAGATGATAGATGTTAATATAAAAGGTGTCTTATTTGGAATTCATGCAGCACTTCCAACCATGCTTAAACAAGAATCAGGTCATATTGTAAACGTATCCTCTGTAGCAGGTCATGAAGTATTCCCAGCAAGCAGCGTTTATAGTGCAACAAAATATGCAGTTCGAGCTCTATCGATGGGAATGGAAAAAGAACTATCTAGTTCAGGCGTTAGAGTGACCAACGTTTCTCCTGGCGCAGTTTCCACAGAATTACCAGAACATATTACAGACGAGGAAGTTCTTGATATGTTTAAAGACCGTCAAGGACGTATTACGCTCGAATCAGATGATATCGCACGATCTGTTGTGTATGCTGTTACACAACCAGATTACGTAAATGTGAATGAAGTAATGGTAAGACCAATGAAAAAGTAAATGAACATTTTTGGAAAGATACTAATAATAAAGAACAAAAGCTCGGGGGGCCCGATTAGCGACGTATGTGCCGCGGCCCACACGACGTGGGTTGGTTCGATGTTGCTGCGTGACGCAGCGATTTTAATCGAATGTCCCTTGAATCCGTAGGAGATAAAGGCAACACGAAAACATGCGTGATTCGATATTAATTTATCGTACTGAGGCGAGGGAAGCATACTAGTCGCTGGGCGCTGGAGCTGGACATGGCCACATCACTTTTTTAGTTATACACAAGTATTAAATTTTATAATTTCCTATACAAAAATAAAGACCCAGAGCTGTAATAACAGTTCTGGGTCTTTTGCATAATAGTTAATAATTGTAGGGTTCTAGGACTTAATATCAAATGATTTATACCCTTCAAATGTAGATGCTTCATCAATGTCCACGTCCGTGATTTTTGAATAAGGGCTGGGTCCATGCTTAATGGATTCAATAAAAGATTTCATATCTTCATCTTGACCTTCCGCTTCAATTTCAACAGAGCCATCATTTCGATTTCGAACCCAACCAGTAATATTGAATTCTTGAGCCTTTTGTTTAGCTGAAAATCGAAAGCCAACACCTTGCACTCTACCTTTCACTAACAAATGTACATGTTGCATCGTTTTTCACCTCTATTCATTGTCGTAACTATGGTTAAGTTCATTTACGTTTATTCCCGTTTCAGGAGTATAGTTAAACGACAAGAAGTAGGTGGGATACAGTCATTCTTCAAATTGCTGATCAGGGAATAGCTCTTTAAAAGCGTCCTCGGCTGCTGCTTCTGACGTAAACAAAGCATCATTTTCCTCAATAAGATGATATGCTTCATGCAAAAATAGCGCTACATCCTCTGGGTTATGAGGATGTTTCACAATTTCTGCTTGTTTAATGTTTGCCACAGTAGGTGTATGGGGATTACGGTAAATAACATACACTTCATCACCTTCATTTACTTCTCTTGGGTCTACCATAGGATCCAATTTTATCACCTCTTAATTTATGTTTAAGTTAGTGTGTGTGCTTAACGAAGAAGTTAACAAAAATTGTTCTTGTTAAAAAAAGGAAAGAGGAGGTTGTATAGTGGAACGCATTTTAATCCAAAATATAAAAGGTTTTAAGATTGGTCATGCAGAACACTTGGAAGGCATAACTGGCTGTACCACTATTATATGCCCAGAGGGAGCCATTGCTGGATTTGACGTAAGAGGAGGAGCTCCAGGTACCAGAGAAACGGACTTATTATCATCAGAAAACTTGGTTGATACTGTCCATGCCATATTTATGTCTGGTGGTAGTGCTTACGGCCTTGATGTAGGTAGTGGGATTATGAAGTTTCTCGAGGAGCAACAAATAGGGTTTGATGTTCAAGTTGCACGTGTCCCTATTGTACCCGGTGCGGTTCTTTTTGACCTTGCAGTTGGTTCTCCTAATATTCGTCCAAATCACAAATTGGGATACTTGGCAGCTCAAAACGCTTATCAACTAGTAGATGAAAGAGAAGGATCTATAGGGGCAGGAACAGGTGCTACAGTTGGGAAATGTTTGGGGATGGACCATTCCATGAAGGGTGGCATTGGCACGTTTGCTGTAAAGGTTGGCGATTTACAAATAGGAGCGATTGTAGCAGTTAATAGCTTCGGTGATATATTTGATCCTGATACGGGAGATATCATTGCTGGGGTGTACGATCAAAATCTGCAATCGTATTTGTCTACAGAATCGATTATGTTTGAATCTTCTCCTAACCAACAAGAAACAAATCGTTTCAGCGGCAATACTTCTATTGCAACAGTTCTAACAAATGCTAAGCTTACAAAAGCAAATGCAAACAAGATCTCCTCTATGGCTCATGATGGGTTTGCCAGAACAATGAGACCTTCCCATTCTATGGTAGATGGGGATACCGTTTTTACGATGTCTTCTAATGAAATAGAAGCAGATTTGAATGTAGTAGGTCATCTAGCATCTTATGTTATTCAGCAAGCAGTAGGTAGAGCTATAAAAGAAGCGGATAGCCTTGGTGGCATCATTAGTTATAAAGATCTGAATCAATAGGTATAGAATAATTAACATAATATGATTATGGTTAACTGAATGCAGTTTCTGGATATGAAGGTGAAAATAATGACTGAAAATCGCGATTTTTTCTATGTGAAAATGAGAGACGGTAAATCTTTGCCTGTTTTTGCATATAAGTCGCCTCATAAAACAAACGCAACAGTGATTCTGATTCACGGTATTACCGCTGAACAAAATGCATTACAACAACTTGCTCAGAGATTACAACCGAATGTGAATGTGTTTATTCCTATTTTAAGGGGCTATGGTGATCAAGATGGGAGAGGGGATATTTCTTACTTTGGGCAATATGATCATGATTTAATCGATGTGGCCAAATCTGTAAATAATCAAGGATATGATCGTATTTTTTGGGCGGGTCACTCTATGGGGTGTGCTAACTTACTTCGATTGCTAGAAAATAATCTTGTTAAATCGGAGGGATTTTTGTTTTTATCTCCATTCTTTCATCCTTCATTAAAGCTATATAAGTATCAAGGAAGGCAAGAAACGAAACAAGAAGATTTGTACAAGCTTAAGTTATTTAAAATCATTAGCTTAGCTACACTAATGAAAGTAGGTGTTTATAGCTGGACGAATAGTAAAGTCGCTATTGTACCTGATGAATTTACAGAAAATAACTCATTGCATTTAAGTTTTCGGCTATTGTTATCAAGATTTATAGAAAATGCAAAACAAATCCACTTATCAAAAGCGAATGCGCCTCTTCTAACCCTAATAGGATCGAATGATGAGGTAACAGATGCATCTAAATTACAAGCTTGGTGGGAAAAACAAACAAGTCATCAATGTACGATTGTTCAAGATGAAGATCATAATACAATCCTTCATTGTGATGAAACGATAAGAAATATCACTAACTGGTTGAAAAAGTCTATACAGTTAGACCATAAGCATACTGTTACCTAAGCAGATGCTTTTATTATCATAAAAATACCTAGTAGCAACTCCGAACAATATATAAAAAAAAGTCATAAAATACCACAACATTATACACAATCAAGCATTTTTACAGCTACACTATACTGAAAAGAGGGAGAGGAGAATTTGATTGGGAAACATACAAATACAAGGTAGTGTTTTAGAGTCAAAGTATATGAACACAAACTTTTCTCTAACTAGAAAAATCGGGAGTGAAGCTAGAGAGAATCAGATGTTTTTGTATTTGTTTCAATAACTTTTTTAAATTTAATGGCTAAATCGTTATTCCTTATACGAAAGTCTTCTTTTGCTTTTGATCGTTCGAGGATATTTATATTTCCTGTGTGGTTGATTGCTTCAATATCAATATAAAAAGGTTGTGCATTTGGACGGTTGATGGTGCCAGAAAGAATTCGCAGTTGTTCTCTGGTTAGCGACATAATCTCAGCATCTTCCCAAGTAATCTCTCCGTCGTACATATCATCATTATAGACATGAGCAAAGTGCATAGCTTCCATCACTGCTTCAGCAGCATCAGCATATGCATTAGGACTTCCTATATTCGTATTCATTAATCCATCTCTTACGACGGGGCGATAGACTGAATCCAATTGATTATCCATTTACGAGAACCTCCTAGTGTGTAATCATTTCTATTGTGTAGGGAAACAGTAAAGTTTATACATTTTAACTAGACTGGTTTTGGAATAATGGGCTTCCAACAAGATAAAATAACTTTTTTCCATAATTCATTCTGTTAATTAACGTATTAACTTGCTAAAATAAGAATTATCTAACATATTGGAATAGATATAGGAGGGGTAAGATGACAACAAATAAAACGATTTTATTTGATGTAGATGGAGTATTATTAAGTGAAGAGCGATATTTTGATTCCTCGGCCTTAACAGTTTGGGAAATGCTTTATAGTAAAGAATACATAGGAGTTAATCAAACTATTTTTAACACTAATCTATCAGATGAAGAGATAACGCAGGTTCGTTCTACTGTATTTGATAATGATCGTGTCCTTTCTTTTATCAAATCTAGAGGTATTAATGCAAATTGGGATATGGTGTACTTAACTTTATCTCATCAAATTATTGTACTTCTACAACAAATTCAGTCAACCGACGAGGAGTTTGTTAGAGAATTTTTAAGTAAAGATATTACCCTTGATTCTCTTCTTAAACTAAATAATAAAGTGCAAAATAGTGTAGTGACACCTCAATTTCACACATTTGTTGAAGACTTTGAAGAAGGTGAAGCAACAAAGCAAGAATTGTTAACATTCTTAAATGAGATTGCTTATAAGAAATTAGGAGTGAAAACGGAAAGTTTTACTCGAAACAGTGAACTCTGGACAATTGGACGTCAGGCATTTCAAGAATGGTATGTAGGTGATGAATTAATCGAAAAGTCTATTGGTAAGAAGGCAAAGCAACCTGGTAAAAAAGGGTTCATCCAACATGAAATTCCACTTGCGAAAGAGAAAGAACTTCAAGAGTTATTTCAGCAATTGCAGTCAGAAAAATGGACAATAGGCGTAGGAACAGGAAGACCTAAATTAGAGACAATCGAACCCTTACGAGCATTAGGACTTCTCGATTATATAGAAGAGGAACGTATTGTAACAGCTTCAGATGTACTAGAAGCAGAAGAAGCTCATCCAAAAAAAGCACCACTTGCAAAGCCACAACCTTATACGTATATACGTAGCTGGCTCACTAAACAATCTACCATACAACAAGCTCTAGAATTTACGTTACCTATAAATGAAGAAAAGATTTTCATAGTAGGTGATTCAGTGGCTGATGGCTTGGCTGCTCAAACAATGGGAGCTACTTTTGTAGCTGTCTTAACAGGATTATCGGGCAAAAAAGCTAGACCTGATTTCGAAAAAATGAATGCTGACTATATCATTGACAATGTTGTTGACCTTTCCACAATTATATAATCGTAAAGCATAAAACCGGGGTTAAGTTATCTCCGGTTTTTGTTTTATGCAAATGATAACGCTTTCACATTTTGTGTTTAAACCACAAAATGTTCTGTAAATGATTGTGTTCCCATCACGTTGCTAGAATGTTAAGAAAATAGTTATAATTTTGATAACAGATAACAAAGAAATAAAACCTACGTTATCCCTTCAACATAGAAAGAGATATCGCTAGAGACGATATGGGGGTGTAGTAATCATGGAAGCATTAAGTAAGAATTTTTTTCTTTATTTATCAAACAACTCTGTTCTGGACCGTTTAGCTAAAAAATGGGGTCCGAAATTTGGAGCAGATAAAATCGTAGGTGGGGAAACATTCGAACAAGCTGTTCCCTTGATTCAACAACTGAATAATCAAGGACTGGACATTACGGTAGATCATCTTGGAGAGTTTGTTTCTTCAGAAGAAGAAGCTCGGAACCGAGCAAAAGAATGTGTCGAAACGATTCAAACCATAAGCAGTAATCAACTGCAATCACAAGTCTCAGTGAAACTAACTTCCCTTGGACTTGATATTCGCCACGATTTAGTTTGGGAGAACATGATTACGATTATGGAAGAAGCCAAGAAACACAACGTGGTGATTACGATTGATATGGAGGATTCAACTCGAACAGAGAAGACATTAGAAATGTATAAAGCTTTAAAAGAGAAATATGACAACATTGGAACTGTTATACAATCTTATTTATATCGCTCAAGTGAAGACCTGGACGATCTAAATGCTTATAACCCATATCTTCGCTTAGTTAAAGGCGCTTATAAGGAATCTGGTAAAGTGGCTTTCGTTGAAAAATCCTATGTCGATGATAATTTGAAACATTTGATTAAAAAGAATCTTTTAAATGGTAATTATACAGCTGTAGCAAGCCATGATGATGCCATGATTGAATATACAAAATCACTTGCAAAAGAGAACAATATCCCATCTGATCAATTTGAATTCCAAATGCTTTATGGCATGAGAAATGATACCCAACTTGCATTATTAAAAGAAGGATATAAAGTAAGAGTGTATCTACCTTATGGAGATGATTGGTATGGATATTTTATGCGACGTTTAGCCGAAAGACCGGCAAATGTGGCATTTGCAGTGAAAGGTATTTTTAAAAAATAAAGAATAATGTTAATCTTATGATAAAAGCGTTTCCAAATTAGAAAGGAGAATTATTTTATGTACACACCATTTAAACATGAACCATTTACTGATTTTACTGTAGAGGAAAATAAAAAAGCTTTTGAAGCTGCCTTAGAGCAAGTGAAAGGTGATTTAAACAAAGATCATGATCTTCTAGTTAATGGCGAACACGTGCAAACAGAAGATAAAATTATCTCCATCAATCCTGCAAACAAAGAGGAAGTTGTAGGCCGAGTATCAAAAGCGAATCAAGAAATTGCTGAGGAAGCAATGCAAGCTGCTGTTACTTCATTTGAAGATTGGAGAAAATGGTCTCCTGAAGCTCGTGCCGGTGTTTTCTTCCGCGCTGCAGCTAAAATCCGACGTCGTAAGCATGAATTTTCCGCTTATCTTGTTTATGAAGTAGGTAAACCTTGGAAGGAAGCAGATGCTGATACGGCAGAAGCAATTGATTTCTTAGAATATTATGCTCGACAAATGATAGAACTTGGTGAAGGAAAACATGTAGAAAGTCGTGAAGGTGAACAAAACCGTTATATCTATCAACCTACTGGTGTTGCAGTAGTCATTCCACCATGGAACCTAGCATTTGCAATTATGGCTGGTACAACAGTGGCTCCTCTAGTAACTGGTAACACTGTTCTGCTTAAGCCTGCTAGTAATAGTCCGGTAATTGCATCTAAATTTGTTGAGGTACTTGAAGAATCTGGCCTTCCTAAAGGTGTTTTAAACTTCGTACCTGGTAGTGGTAGAGAAGTTGGGGACTATCTAGTTGATCACCCTAAAACAGCACTTATTTCATTTACAGGTTCTCGTGAAGTTGGTACACGTATTATCGAGAGAGCATCTAAAGTACAGCCAGGACAAAATCATCTAAAACAAGTCATCGCTGAAATGGGTGGAAAAGATACGGTTGTCGTAGATAGTAGTGCAGACCTTGATACAGCTGTAGACGCTATTGTTGTATCAGCATTCGGATTCTCTGGTCAGAAATGTTCCTCTGGTTCCCGTGCTGTTGTACACGAGGACGTCTATGATGAAGTACTGGAACGTGTTGCAAAAGTAACAAGTGAACTTTCCGTAGGAAATGCTAGTGAATCGAATGTTTACATGGGACCAGTTGTTGACCAAGCTGCATATGAAAAAATAATGGGGTACATGGAAGTAGGTAAAGAAGAAGGTCGCCTTGTTGTTGGTGGAACAGGTGATGACTCTAAAGGTTACTTTATCCAACCAACTGTTTTTGCGGATCTCGATCCTAAATCTCGTATGCAACAAGAAGAGATCTTCGGTCCAGTAGTTTGCTTCACAAAAGCAAAAGACTTTGATGAAGCAATTGAAATTGCAAACAACACAGAATACGGTTTAACTGGTGCCGTCATTACAGAAGATCGTCAGCATATCGAACGTGCTGCACGTGATTTCCACGTAGGTAACCTATACTTCAACCGTAATTGCACTGGAGCAATTGTTGGATATCAGCCATTTGGCGGTTTCAAGATGTCAGGAACAGACTCCAAAGCCGGTGGTCCAGATTATCTAGCTCTTCATATGCAAGCAAAAACTATTTCTGAAATGTTATAAGACCTAGATACTACTCTAGTTAATCTCAAAGCATGTGGCTGTTGGTAGCCACATGCTTTTTTTAATAGTAGTGTTCTATATAAGAGGCATAATCTTGAAGAATTGAAGTCGAGATGATTTGGGTGAGAGGGATGTTTCCGTTGCATTGATAGGAGAAAAAATGAGTGGAGAAATAGCTCGCTTTCCTGAAACCCTTCGTTTCCCCGCGCAAAAACTGGGATGCCCTTCGGGGTCTCGACACATCCTTTTTCCACGGGCCGCATCCATAATGCATCACATGGACTTGTCATACCACCGCGATAAAAACATCTGCTCTGGAGCGACTTTCCCTGCTTTCGTAGCGAGAATCGAAAAACAGGGGCTATTTTTGAAAAATAGGAGCGACCGCCCCAATTTCCTGACACATTTTTGCGTTCGTTTGGTTTAACGGAAACATCGGCATTTGCTATGTGTAAACCCAAATAGTTATCATTCGTACTTACATATTTAGATTAATGTAAAGCGAATTACATGAGAATACATTGGTCTGGTCTTATATATCAGTTATCTAACAGTATATAGAAGTGCATAAGAAAGTGTATTTCCTCGTAAAGTTGTGTAATCTTTAATACATGAAAAATACACATTCCGTCTCGCAAAACTGGCCATGTTTCTCTTCGTCCCAACAAAAGCAAAGGTGTACTAGTAAAAAGGAGACTTGCCAGCTCGCCGGAAAGACGCAAGTTGTTCCTTGGCCACCTTTTTTCTAACCAAGCAACGGAAACATTTCTCTAACCAAAATTATATCGAATCAATTCTTCAATAAAATGGAACAATAAAACAAAAATAACAAGTTCTAAACTAATGAAAATAAATGTTGCAAATCTTAAACCTTTTTCTTTTGATAGGAAATAGATATAATAGGCAGTGCATACAGAAGAAAGTTTCTAATAACAGATATGCATTCAATTGAATAAGAAAGGGAATGCCATGTGGATGCGAAACAGCTTATTTTTCAAACCGAGGACATACATAAAGCAACAGAACTGATAAGCTCTAGCTTAAAGAAGCCAGTTATTATTGAAAATAAAAATTTCGAACTTATATCATATAGCTCATCTTTAGATGAATTTGATCAAACTCAACAAAAAACGATTCTATCTAAAAAATGTCCTATATTTATCATTGATCGCTTGAAGAAGGAAGGAATTGTTCAAAAACTTGAGAAACAACCAAGCCCGATAAGAGTAGGCCCGATTGAGGAACTGGGCTTTTACCAACGTGTGGTTATAGCTGCACATCATTTACGCCATACAATGGGCTATATTTGGATTCAGGAAGCAACAACTCCTCTTCAAGAAGAGGACTTAGCATTTTTAGAAGAGATCACTCCTCATATTGGTAAGCTCATATATGATGTGTATAACAAATTAAATGCCTCGGATAGCCGTAAGGATGAATTACTTTGGAAGCTTATACATCAAGAATATGGTAGTGAGCAGCAATTCAGACATGATGCAACCATTGCGAAACTTACTTTGCCTGAACGTTTTTCTGTACTGATTTTTTCCTTAACCAATCCTCAGCAAAGGTACTTATTAGATTATCTTCAAGAAATCGTGAATAAATTTCCAGAAAGAAAACGTATTTACTTATTAAAAACAGAATTTCAGATTGTAATGATTGTTCATGGTAATAGGGGAGATGAAGGCCTGATAACCGAAGAAGCTCGCTATGTTATCCATAAAATCAAAGAGCAAATTGGTTACGCAGAATTCTATAGGTTCATGATTGGGCTAGGGAAGGAATATCAGCGACTTATCGATGTACGAAAAAGTTTTCTGGAAGCGTTAGAAGTGATCGAAACAGCAAACTTTATTGAACCTAGACCAGAAACAATGCCTCGTGAGTTCTCAAAATTAGGAGTATATCGTTACTTAGCTACTTTATATGAAAAAAATAGCTCAGAAGATTACTTTAGTCAGGATCTACTAAAGTTAATCAGTAAAGATATCGATAGCCATACCGATTTGTTAAAAACATTAGAAGTGTATCTTGCTAATAATGGTAAAGGTAAACAATCAGCAAATGAACTATTTATACATCCAAATACGCTGAATTATCGAATCAAACAAATACTTGAGATTACCAATATTGACTTTAATGATTTTAATATGAAGAGCTATCTATACACGGAATTACTATTATTAAACAACGTTCCAGCTTACTACAAACGCTATAAAGATGCGATTAAAACAAACTTAGGCAAAGAATAAAACGATGCGCATTTCTCAATGGATTTGCGCTCTTTTCTTTTGTACCATTAAACAACTTCTAGTAGTCTACTAAAGGAGAGGATATTTATGAAAACTTGGAAAACATTAGACTCAGAATATATTGTTCAGTCACCTTTTGGCAATGTTCGGAGAGACAAATGCGAACTTCCAAACGGAAACATCATTGATGACTTTTATGTAAATGAATATAGTGACTGGGTGAATGCGATTGTTATAACAAAAGAAGAGAAGGTAGTACTTGTAAAACAATACCGACAAGGGGCAAAAGATTTTTTTACGGAAATTCCTGGTGGCATGATTGAAGAAGGGGAGACATATGAAGCTGGTATATTGAGAGAAGTACAAGAAGAAACCGGTTTTACTTCGGACGATCCCCCTGTATTATTAGGTGAATTTATGGTAAATCCAGCTGAACAAAATAATAAAGTTCATACATTTCTTATTTCCAATGCATATCTTGGGTTTCATCAACACCTAGATGAAAACGAAGACATTGAAATAGAGGTAATAGATCTAGAAACGATGAAAAAAAGGATCGAACAAGGAAAGCTAACGCAGCTTTTTACGGTAACAGCATATTCCATTGCAGTAGCCAGAGGCCTTGTATAAACATTTTATTCCTTGTCTTTAGCTTTGAAAATATGAGCGATCATGTGGTTCTAGACAGAAAGTAATTGTTCTTCTTCTTGCAATAGGTGGCAATAGACAATAAAGCTGAGCGCCAACATATCTAATGTTTGAAGTTGCTCAGCGACTATTTCAGGTTTTTTACTCGAGATTTGTTGATCTACTGTATTGTTGTACACAATTTGAGAGAAGATGGCATGAAATGATTGCCTTAATTCTTCCTCGACAAAGCTCTTACTAATAAATAAAAATAATAAATAATAATATCTATTTTGTCTTCTTACCGACGTGAAGATATGATTACCTAGATTCTGTACAATGTCTTCAACAAATGACGTTTGATTAAGTGGCATATGTTGGAGATATCGTTCAAAAGAATAGACAGCTACTTCTTTTATCAATTCATCCATATTCGAAAAGGATAGAAACTACCCTTGCTCACGGCAGCTTCCTTTATTATTTTATTAACACCATTTTTTAAATGCCATCTCTTACAATAAAATCTACTATTGCTACCATTATCGGTTCTTCCCCTTTTCTGTAGACAATTTACTCATCCCCTAAAAAGCTTCTATGTATTGTTCGTTATTGGGTTAATAGTTATAAATGCAATGTTATCTTTAGGAGTTGGCATCTCGATAAAATCAACATTTTTAGAGGATAAAAAGAAGGGGGATATTATGTTGGTAAGCTATGTCTTTTTAATTATGTACATTTCAAAACGATTATTGGAGTTATCCCCTCTATTAATGTTCATTTGTTTAACAACTTATGTAATTGTTGGTGTTTTTGCTATTAGGGATTATAAAATAAGAACAAGAAGAATTAGGGAATAGGAGGAGAGGTGCAAAAATTGCAAGATGAATCTGAAATAGGGCAAAAAGTAAGAAATACATTAACTAAAAGTTTGTTATTATTAATTGCCTTGGGACTAGCATATCTCTTAGTTTATAAACTATCTTATCTACCAAATGGATATGAAATAATTTTCCAACAACAGAATGTTTTACATATCCAAGAATATAACCTATTTCTTATTCTATATAAATCCTCGAAAGGTGAAAAATTTCTAGGAGAATTAAGCGAGTGGTGTAAAGGTTTTTTTTGCCTTCTTAACTTTACCGCAAAAACTAGAACGTATTAGCGAGTTTTTATAAGTATTTCATAAGAATGCAAACGATTTAAAAATATTACATATACCATGACACCCTTTCCCTTGCATGATAGACTTCAGAATAAAGAGTGTGAAATCGCTACCACATGAATGATACAGAGGTTAACAATTAGGGAGTGGACATCTTGCAATTTTTATTGGAAAACCAGAAGAAAGAATTATTTGATACGTTTTTTGAAAGTGGGAATTTCTGTATAGTGGTCGTTGATCATAATGGAAACGTATCCTACATTAATGAAAGCTACTGTCGTTTCTTAGAAGTTGAAAAGCATGATGCAATTGGTAGACATGTGACGGAAGTCATTGAAAATACGAGAATGCATCTTGTAGTGGAATCAGGGAAAGAAGAAATGGCTGATCTACAATATATAAAGGGTAATTACATGATTGCGAATCGAATACCTCTTTATGCTGATGGACAAATGGTAGGAGCATTTGGCATGGTGTTGTTTCGCGATACAGAAGAATGGCTGAAAATGAATAGTCATATACGAGAATTATTATTGGAATTGAAAGCATATCGTTCACAAAAACACGAGAGTAATGGGGCATCGTACTCTCTGCATCATATAATAAGTCGTTCTCCTGTATTAGAGCAATTAAAAGACAAGACGAAGCAGATTGCTCCTACTGATGTATCTGTTCTGATTAGAGGAGAAAGTGGTACAGGTAAAGAATTATTTGCTCACAGCATTCATCATTTGAGTGAAAGAAGCTCAAGGCCATTTGTAAAAGTAAATTGTGCGGCTATCCCTGAACATTTACTGGAATCTGAGTTGTTTGGTTATCAGGAAGGAGCTTTCACTGGAGCTAAAAAAGGAGGAAAACCAGGTAAGTTTCAAATGGCTGATGGAGGAACTATCTTCTTGGATGAAATAGGCGATATGCCTATGAGTGCGCAAGTAAAAATTTTACGTGTCCTACAAGAAGGGGAAGTGGAAGCAGTTGGTGCTGTTCAGCCTCAGAAAGTAGATGTACGTATTATTGCTTCTACCCATCAACCATTAGAGAAGCTTATTGCTGAACAGCGCTTTCGAGAGGATTTATTTTACCGTATCAATGTCGTTCAATTTCATGTTCCTTCATTAAGACAACGTACGGAAGATATACCATTACTGGCAAAATCCTTATTACTTAAAATTACGGATCGAATTGGAAAACGAGTCGAAGATTTTCGTGATGAAGTATATGAGAGTTTAATGGAATATCATTGGCCAGGGAACGTTCGTGAACTAGAGAATGCTATAGAAGCAGCTGCCCACTTAACAAATTCAGAAGAGATTCAAATGAGGGATTTACCAGAATATATACAACCACATTCATATCAGTGGGAAGAGGATTTGAGTTTAAAGGAAATATTAGATCAAACCGAAAAACGTGTAATTGAGAAAACACTACAAAAAGCGAATGGGGATAAAATCAAAGCAGCTGAGCTTCTTGGGATAGGAAAATCCAGTTTATATGACAAAACAAAAAAGTATAACCTGTAATGATTCCATTAAATTGGAAAGCCATTCCGGCAATCCGGAATGGCTTTTTTACGATTTTGAAAAGGTTTTCAAACTATATAATTAAATGTTTGAAAACGTTTTCCGATGATTTGGAAAATACTCAATAATTATATACATGATTTCCCCCATTGACGCAGTTGTTAATGTTGGCATGATTTTTGCATATAGAATTGGTGAAGGGAGTGGTAAGTGATGAAAGAGATTTATACATCATTTCAAGAAGCTGTAAAAGATATTAAAGATTATTCTACGATAATGGTAGGAGGATTTGGCCTAGTTGGAATTCCGGAGAATTTAATTCTAGCTTTAGTAGAATCCAATGCTAAACATCTTACTGTAATTTCAAACAACTGTGGAGTAGATGATTGGGGACTAGGATTACTGCTTCAAAATAAGCAAATAGATAAAATGATAGGATCCTATGTTGGAGAAAATAAAGAATTTGAACGACAAGTTATTAATGGCGAATTAGAAATCGATCTTGTTCCACAAGGTACTCTAGCAGAGCGAATTCGTGCAGGTGGCGCTGGAATTCCTGCCTTTTATACACCTGCAGGCGTAGGTACGCCAATTGCAGAAGGAAAAGAAGTACGTACGTTTGATGGAAAAGAATATTTACTACAGACAGGTCTAACTGCTGATTTCAGTCTTGTTCGAGCAGCTAAAGGGGATCGACTTGGTAATCTTATGTACAACAAAACAGCACGTAACTTTAATCCTATGATGGCAGCTGCAGGAGCTACGACTATTGCAGAGGTTGAAGAGCTAGTTGAGCCTGGGGAAATGGATCCAGAACACGTACACACGCCTGGCATATATGTTCAAAGTTTAATAGAAGGAAAACAAGAAAAGCGTATTGAACGTCTAACGCTTCAAACACAGGAAAAATAGGAGGGTTTAAAATGGCGGTACATTTAGATAAAGCTACAATTCGTGAAAAGATTGCTAGAAGAGCTGAACAAGAAATTGAAAACGGTTTCTATGTGAACTTAGGAATTGGAATGCCTACAATGGTAGCGAACTATATTCAATCTGATAAACAAATGGTACTCCAATCAGAAAATGGTTTGGTCGGGATTGGACGGTCTCCTTATGAAGAAGAAGTAGATCCAGATCTAATTAACGCTGGTAAAGAGACGGTTACAGCCTCGATAGGAAGTTCTTATTGCAGTAGTGCAGAGTCATTCGCAATGATTAGAGGGGAACATTTAGATTTAGCTATTTTAGGTGGAATGGAAGTATCGGAAACTGGAGATCTAGCAAATTGGATGATTCCTGGAAAAATGATCAAAGGCATGGGTGGAGCGATGGATATCGTGCACGGTGCCAAGAAGATTGTGATCATCATGGACCACGTTAATAAACACGGGGAACCAAAGATTTTGAAACAATGTCATTTACCACTTACCGGTAAAGGTGTTGTGAATCGTATCATTACAGATCGTGCCGTTATTGATGTGGAAAAGGACGGTTTAGTGTTAGTGGAAATTGCAGAAGGATGGACAGTTGAAGAAATAAAAGAATCAACAGAGGCTGAATTAACTGTCAGCTCTAAGCTTTTAGAAACATCTTTTTAATGTACGGGAGGTAACAGGTATGGTTGAAAATAAAGTCGTTTTTATTACTGGTTCTGCAAGCGGAATTGGCTATGAAATTGGTGAGGATTTTGCGAAGAGCGGTGCCAAGGTCGTGTTTAGTGATATTAATCAAGATAAAGTTCAAGAGGTTACTTCCTCTTTAACATCAGATGGATATGAATGTATAGGAATTAAATGCGATGTGACCAATGAAGAAGAGCTTAAAAGTGCCATTGATCAGACGGTGGAACAGTATGGTCGTTTGGATGTGTTAATCAACAATGCAGGCTTGCAACATGTATCTGCTATTGAAGATTTTCCAACAGAGAAATTTGAATTTATGACAAAGGTAATGCTTACAGCACCATTCGTGGCTATTAAGCACGTGTTTCCGATTATGAAAAAACAAGGATGGGGACGTATTATTAATATGGCCTCTATAAATGGCTTGATTGGATTTGCTGGTAAAGCGGCCTATAACAGTTCCAAGCATGGAGTGATAGGCTTAACGAAAGTTTCAGCATTAGAAGCTGCAGAACATGGGATCACGGTCAATGCTATATGCCCTGGTTACGTGGACACTCCATTGGTTCGAGGTCAGTTAGAGGATTTAGCCAGCAATCGAAATGTTTCATTGGAAAAAGTGCTGGAAGATGTTATTTACCCGTTAGTACCTCAAAAACGATTATTATCTGTAAAAGAAATCTCTGATTATACGGCTTTCTTAGCTAGTGACAAAGCAAAAGGTGTGACTGGTCAGGCTGTTGTAATGGACGGCGGCTATACAGCTCAATAACAAAAAGGTAGAGGAGTGAAACAGCATGGAAAATGTTTATATCTTAGAAGGCGCGCGAACCCCTTTTGGATCCTTTGGTGGAGCATTAAAAGATGTCGATCCAACCCAATTGGGTGTAACGGTAAGTAAGAGCGCAATCGAAAGAAGTGGTATTGCTAGTGAGGATGTTGATTTTTCCATTATGGGGAATGTGATTCACTCATCGAAGAATGCCCCTTATTTAGCAAGACATATTGCATTAGAATCAGGAATTCCTATTGAAAGTCCAGCACTTGCAGTTAACCGTTTATGTGGTTCTGGCCTTCAGTCCGTCATTTCATCCGCTCAATCTATTATGCTTGGTGAAGGAAGTGTGGCTCTAGCAGGTGGAGTAGATAGTATGAGCCTTGCTCCACATGCGTTAAGAGGTGCCCGTTTTGGTACAAAATTAGGCACACCGCAAATTGATGACATGTTATGGGCAGCCCTTACAGATGAATATATCGGCGAATTGATGGGCGTAACAGGGGAAAACCTTGCCAATAAATATGATATATCTCGTGAAGCGCAAGATGAGTATGCAACAAGGAGTCACCAAAGAGCAGCGGCTGCTACAGAGCAGGGAAAATTTAAAGAAGAAATTGCACCAGTAGAAATTAAATCACGTAAAGGAACAAAGGTCGTTGATGTTGATGAGCATATACGTGGGGATACAACTTCTCAAACGCTAGCAAACTTAAAACCAGCTTTTACGAAAGATGGATCGGTTACAGGAGGAAATGCTAGTGGAATTAACGACGGTGCTGGCGCTGTAGTTTTAGCTGCTGAAGAATTTGTTGAATCCAAGCAAGTAAAACCGCTTGCACGAATTGTCTCATGGGGAGTAACGGGTGTTGACCCTTCCCATATGGGAATTGGACCTGCTCCTGCTATAAAACAAGCTTTACAAAAAGCTGATCTTAGTTTAGAAGATATGGGATTAATTGAAGTGAACGAAGCTTTTGCAGCACAATACTTGTCCGTTGAAAAAGAGCTAGGACTTGATCGGGAAAAAGTAAATGTGAATGGTGGAGCTATTGCACTTGGACATCCTGTAGGTGCAAGTGGTACGAGAGTACTCTATACGTTGTTGAAGGAATTAAAACGTAGAAATGAAAAATATGGGGTAGCATCACTATGCATTGGTGGGGGCCAAGGCATTGCGATGGTAGTAGAAAGTATGTAAGCGATAACAATTTTTGTAGGTAAGAGGTTATCCCGTGTTAAGTAACATATATGCTTACGATTCCTCGGTGGATTGAATATTTTTTTGCATATATGTTGCTACTCGGATTGCTCTTAGTATTCTTTATAAAAGATTCAATTAGACTTAGGGGGATTTATCATGTTTGGTATATTTCTTGGGCTAGCCGCACTAATGGTGCTTGCTTATTTAGGTTGGTCCATTATATGGGTGGCACCCATAGCAGCAGGAATTGTTGCGTTAACAGGAGGGCTCGATTTACTAGAAGCCTATAGAGATACATATATGGGCGGTTTTGTTAACTTTGCGAAATCATGGTTCCCTGTATTTATGCTAGGTGCTATATTCGGAAAATTGATGCAAGATACAGGTATGGCAAGGTCCGTTGCAGTTGCAATGACAAAAGTAATAGGAACGCAGCGTGCTATTTTAGGGGTACTAGCTTCAGCTGCCGTTTTGACCTATGGTGGCGTAAGTTTGTTTGTCGTTGTCTTTGCGGTCTATCCTTTAGCAATCTCGTTATTTAGAGAAGCAAATGTAAGTCGAAAGCTTATACCAGCTACAGTTGCATTAGGTGCGTTTACGTTTACCATGACAGCAATTCCAGGTTCACCACAAATACAAAACCTGATTCCAATGGATTACTTCGACACAACCGCAACTGCTGCTCCAGTAATGGGTATCATAGCTGCAATTATCATGTCCGTTGGTGGTTACTTCTATTTACGTAGACAAGAGAGAAAATTAAGAGATAATGGAGAAGCGTTTACAGAACCAAAAGACGATAAAAATACAGAAGCTGAAGACAAAACTCCTCATTGGCTATTATCGTTCTTACCTCTTTTAACTGTCTTGATTACACTAAATGTTTTTCAAGTAGATGTTGTAACAGCTTTGATTGCAGGAATTCTTTTAATCATGATTTTAAACATTCCGAAATACAAGCGTTTCATTCAAGCCATGAATAGCGGTGCAAGCGGTTCTGTTATTGCTATTATTAATACAAGTGCAGCAGTAGGGTTTGGTACAGTAGTTCGTGAAGTACCAGGGTTTGAACGCCTAACAGAATTATTGATGGGTGTAAAGGGTCACCCATTAATCTCAGAAGCAATCTCAGTCAACATTCTAGCAGGAGCAACAGGCTCTGCCTCTGGAGGAATGGGAATTGCACTAGAAGCACTAGGATCTAAATATTATAAGATAGCTCAAAATACGGGAGTAAGTCCAGAAGCATTCCACCGTATTGCATCTTTATCTTCAGGAGGACTAGATGCATTACCACACAATGGAGCAGTTTTAACGCTATTTGCTATTACAGGAATGACGCACAAAGATAGTTACAAAGATATTTTCGTCGTAGCTGTTCTTATACCGATTATATCCGTTGCAGTTGTTATCCTTCTTGCAGCGATTGGAATCCTATAACATTATACTTCTTTTAGAACCCAAGTAATCGTGGAGACGATTGCTTGGGTTTATTATTTATACATATTTAGATGAGTGTTATAGTTGGGAAAAAAAGGAGTATGGTATTTATCAAAAAAAATAATGTATAGCTTGGTATCTTCTCTAGTATTACTAATGGCTATAGGAGCTATAGTAAATGCTGCTACGTCAGAAGATATGATGGATATCGAATTCACAAAAGAAAAGACTGAAATCAAACAACTTGAAGATGAGAACGAAGCTTAAAAAATTCTTTTTTCAAATTTTGGGGAAAGTTATCAACATCGTGTGAATCTAAATATTGACTTTGAAAATAGTAAACTAGTGGTTCATTATAAGTACGATAATGAAAGTATAAAACATGTAAAAAAAATAGTTAGAAAACAATTACCTTCAAAAATAAAATTTAATAAAGTTGATTTTACGCCTGAGGATCTAAATAATTATGTAAATGAAATGGTGAATATTTTGGAAAATAAAGGTGAACTGAAGAGAATTGCTGTATTAGACCATGATGCTCATAAAGAGAAAATTCATGTTGCTTACAATGAAGAACTGAGTAACTCTACCAAAAAAGAATTGAAACAGATATTTAAAAAGATAACGTTTAAAAAAGTGAATTTTGAGCCAGAGGCAGACAATAAGTAAAATTAAAGATTACAATATACTATGTGTCAGCATACCATTTCAAACCAAATACAGTTGAGCTTGATGTACTGCTGCTGACGAAGCAAAGAAATCTTTAACTTGGTACATGACTACCGCTGGACACTGTTTAGAGAAAGATGATAGTACCATTCGTAAAAATGGAATGAAGCAATTAGAATAGCTCAATTCACTTTAGTTAATCGAAATATATGCTTTGGGTAAAAAAGCATAGACATGATTCGTTCCATTAACACTTTATTTATATAAAAACGCTGTTATTAGGAAGATATTAACACTAATCAATCTGAGCACCAATTGTTGATGTGCGGATAAAATCTTTATACAAATAGCTTTCTAATACCCAAGGGGGTCCTGTAATAACCCTTCAGAGAGTGCAAACATTTGCATACTGCTGATTCACATATGTTATCAATTGATTAATTATCTAACATTTTCTTCTTTATAATTATCATGTCAACTAGCCACTTAATTAATACAGCTTTTAGAATATATATGGGGAAAGAATAGATGTAACGCCAGTCTTCCATTTTGTAAATATCTAACCACACAGTAATTGGTTCAAAAATAAAAGTAAATACTGCAGCCATTACTATATTTGCTACTATAAAACTTTTCCACCTAGTATATTTTTGATACAAATACATATGAGCTACGACTAACATCCCATAATCAATAGGTACTAATTTCGGAAGAAGAGGAACTAATTGATATGGATATGACCAAAGGTGCATTTCAACCCCTAAATCATCTAAAAGTGATACTAACAAAATTAGCAATGTTCCAAATAGTAATATCTGATCTATTCTTTTCTTATCTACAAAACGCCACCAAATAAACCAAGGGAGGATCAATACTAGTATTAGTATCCACCATTGAAAAGAAAGTAAATCATGATTGAACCAATATTCAACTCTCATATCCACTAATTGTTGATGAACTTTTCGTATATCTTCGTAATTAGGGATAGTCATTTTTCCACCTCGTTACTACTATATTTTCTGGCAGGTTTAGAACTTATTTTGTTGCTTTTTAAAAAAGGCTGGTTAGGAATGTCGCAAAAGATCTTATTTTACGATAAATTTGAATAATTAATTTTGGGTAAAGATGGATCATATGAATTATTAAGTTGATGGAGTAAAATTGACTACCGGTTGTCATACTTTTCATTGATGACTATCTTTCATTTCAAATTTTTTCAACAACAATTCTTCTGTTATATGACCAAATAAGCTAACATATTGCCCGATGACAAGCCACTAAACACCGGACTAATAAAAAAGCACTTATAAAGTCCAAAGTTCATTCCTAATAGCAATCCGATGAATAATCCTGTAAATCGAGGACGAAAATAGTTATTTTCACCTTCAATCCCTTACTCATAGTTTGTTCTTGATGAAGTATTATAAGCTTGCCAAATTCCGTAGGCATATACTGAAGGATAAAATAAAGCCCATTCCCATTTGACAACATCATAAGATGCCTGTAAATCTCCACGGAAGGAGTATATAATGGATAGATGAAGATTTGCTAATAAATTTACTACCACTTCTCAAATCATATAGAATAGTCCTAATAAATACTCCCGATTATAAAGTTGTTCAAAACCTGGTATTGCCCACAGGCTCCAATGCACTCCAAGACGACTTGTAAGCTGTTCTTTTATTATAAATGGATTCATTTTTACCCCTTTAATAGTTACCTTTTCTATATTATTTGTAAATTGAAGGTAATTATACGTGGGACCTAACCATAGAAAACATTCCTCTTAATTCTTGGGTGAAAAATAAAAGAAACTTAGGAGGATTAGCAGACAATATTTAGTTACTTGACTTTTTATAGCTGGTCTTATACATTGCCTAATTCATAATCTACAAGCGAACCTAGCAATGTAACTATATACCCTTCTACAATTATCACTTTGTCACTCCACTCTCTAACTTCTCTTTAAAACCTCCTAGCTTCATACTCATTTGGCATGCCAAATAAATCTCAATCTTATACTTATTAAAACTGCAATTAAAAGTTGTTAATCATCATTGATTTAAGGACGGTGCACATAGGGCTTTTGATTTCTCGAAATGCATAGAAATCTATAGAAAAATGGTTAAATATATAAAAAGTGATTTCGGTTTATAATTTAAATACGAATTTTAAGGTTTTTATTACATCAAAAGTAGTAGTTTAAATCAACCATATTTATGATTACTTATCGTAGTTGAGAGTGTATTCTGAATAGAAGGAGGGTTGATATGAATGGAAAGCATGCTTTGGTAATTGGTGGTACGGGTATGTTAAAAGATGTTTCGCTTTGGTTTGCTGATAACGGATTTGTAGTTTCCGTTATTGGAAGAGGCAAAAGTAAACATGAGGACATGAAGGAGAGTTCATTACATCCTGAGTTAATAAATAGTTTAATGGTGGATTACAAAAGTCAATTGTTACTCAAAGATTATGTTAGAAGTGCGATAGAAAAATATGGTCCTATTTCTATTGTAGTTAGTTGGACTCCTTTTCTTCCTTCAATAGAATTAATCGATCATATAGTTTCTGAAAAGAGCCAAAGTTGGAAGCTGTATCAAATAAAGGGGAGCAGGAGATATTTTGAAGATGGTAGTTTAAAACTCTCATCAAACTGTATTCATAGAAATATCTATTTAGGCTTTGTCATTAACAACGATACATCAAGGTGGTTAACAAACAAAGAGATAGCTAATGGTGTCATTAAAAGTATTGAAGAAGAGTGTTCAGAGTCTATCATAGGAGTTCTTCATCCATATGAAAAGCGACCAGGTTATTAATGTAAAAGGTTTAAGCAAGTTATCTTTTGATGGGAAGTTGCGACTTAAAGAGTAGTGAAAACTAACAGTTATGTATATGTTTTATTTTTTGTATCATTCAGAATATTTATATACCATAGAATTAATTGTAAGTTATACATGGTAATAAATAATATCATTCTTACTTATTGAATTAACAGTAGCTTAGGGATTATATAATATACTAGGGGGAATTAAATGAAAGCTATTATTCAATATCATTTTGGAGATGCTGACGTATTATCTTTTACTGAAACAAAGGTTCCAGAAATTAAAGAAAATGAAGTATTGATAAAAACAGCTTATACTAGCGTGAATTATGCTGACATAAAGAAACGAAGAGGCGCTAAAGGGTCAAGTAATTTCCCTCTTGTTTTAGGATTAGATGTAGCTGGCACCATTGAAGAAGCAGGAGATAATTCCTCATTTTCTGTGGGAGATAGAGTAATTGCATTTCCAACAGGAGGGTCATATGCAGAATTTGTAAATGCAAGTGAGCAATTAGTATTTAAAATACCAGATGAACTAACAGTTGAACAAGCTGCTACTATGCCAACTGTATCTATATTGTCTTATATTTTGTTACATGAGATTGGCCAGGTTAAAAAAATGGATACGATTGTCATACATAGTGCCGCAGGTGGTGTAGGTTCAATGCTTCTGCAGTTAGCCAAGCTATTAGGTGTAGAAAAAGTTATTGCAACAGTTGGCAGTATGCAAAAAGAAGAATACGTGGAGAGTTTAGGAGCAGACGTAGTTTGTACCTACGATACGTTTATAGAAGAGGTCCTAAATCATTCAAATGATTTAGGTGCTAATGTAATTTTTGATTCAGTTGCTGGTGAAATTACCAGCAAGAGTTTAGATTGCTTAGCCCTATATGGTACTCTTGTTCAGTTCGGAAATAGTAGTGGGAAAGCAGGTATAATTAAAACGAGGATGTTCATAGTAGCTGTAGAAATATTAAAGGGTTTAGCTTAGGGACAACAAGGAGATATAGACCAGAATTCATAGCTCCTATTGCCGAAGAGGTTATAAATTTATTTGCATCTAAGAAAGTCTACCTCCCTATTGAGAAAGTCTTTGATTTAAGGGATGCAGCAAGTGCACATAAATTAATGGAGAGTCGTAATTATGAAGGGAAAGTGTTACTTAAAATTTGAATTATTTTAGATTTGAGTCATGTAGATATGGTGAGTGAAAAGGGAAAAATATAATGTGTATTATCTCTAATTTAAGTCTTTATATATAAATATTTTTGTCTATTGCTACATTAAGGAAGTTTTTTATGGGTGAATTTACAGAGATATATAAAACTTATGAGATTCTAAAACAGATTATATATAATAATGATTACTAAAGAAATACCGCATAGACAAAAGAGGTCTATGCGGTATTGCATGTTTATAGGTGAATGTCTTTTACAGATGTAATATTTTCGATTAGCCCTAAATCATGGAAAGCGTTCTGATCTGTTGGTCGATCAATTGCTAACATCATGATGGCGTCTCCGCCTTCTTCTTTACGACCAACCTGCATCGTTGCAATGTTAATATCATGCTTACCAAGTGTTGTACCTACAAGTCCAATCATACCAGGTGTATCTCGATGTTGGATGTAGAGTAGGTGCGTATCAGGCGCAATGTCGATTGAGTAATCATCAATCTTAATGATTCTTGGACCATACCCTGTTAACATTGTTCCAGAGATGGTGCGAGTACCATTTTTGGTTTCAATAGAAACAGTAATAAGATTTGTGAAATCACGTGCTGAACCTGAATATTCAACGGAATAGGAGAGGTTATACGATTTAGCCATATGGAGTGTATTTACCACATTCACTTTATCTCCTAAGTGATAGCTTAATAGACCTTTCATTACATTTCTTGTAAGAGATGATGTGTCATAGTCTGTAAGTTCACCTGCATACGTGATCGTTACTTTTGTCGGTGCTTCTAGTACAAGTTGAATAGCCATTTCTCCAAGTTTTTCGCCGAGGTAATAATATGGTTCCAGAACTTCTCGGACCTCAGAAGAAATGGATGGCATATTGACAGCATTCTTAAATGGTTCACCTTTAAGAATACGAAGGATTTCCTCACTTACATCATAGGCAACTAACGTTTGGGCCTCTTCTGTTGAAGCACCTAGATGAGGGGTGGCAATCACTTCTGGTTTAGAAAGAAGTGGGTGATGGGTTGCAGGTTCTTCTTCAAAAACATCAAGAGCAGCTCCTGCTACCTTTCCATCCTCAATGGCTTGAAGTAGTGCATTCTCTTCAATAATACCACCACGTGCACAGTTCAGAATACGTACGCCATTTTTCATTTTTGCAAATGCTTGCTCATCAATCATATGTCTTGTGTCTTTCGTAAGAGGAGTGTGGACGGTAATAAAGTCCGCTTGTTCATAAATATCATCCATCGTCCCTTTTACAATGCCTAGTTTTAGAGCTCGTTCTTCTGTTAAGAATGGATCATAAGCGACAATGCTCATGTTACAAGCTTTTGCACGTTGGGCTACTTCTGTTCCAATTCTCCCCATTCCTACAATGCCAAGTGTTTTCTTATTTAGTTCTACACCTTTGAATGACTTGCGGTCCCATTTTCCATTCATTAATGACTGATAAGCTTGAGGGATATGACGAGCAAGAGACATCATCATAGCAAACGTATGCTCTGCAGTAGACATGGTATTACCGTCCGGTGCATTAACAACAATCACACCATTTTCAGTAGCAGCATCAAGGTCAATGTTATCAACACCGACACCAGCACGACCAATTACTTTCAATTGGGTTGCAGCTTCAATTAAAGAAGCTGTCACAGTAGTTTGGCTTCGTACAATTAGTGCATCATAGTGAGGAATTAATTCGTGAAGTTCTTCCTCAGACAGATTTGTTTTTTGATCAACATTAACTTCTTCATTGGATAAAAGTGGCTCTAAGCCCTCTTGGTTTACTGGATCACTTACTAGAATTTGAAACGTCATTGATATACACCTCCTGGGCAGCTTTTACACCTGCGCCTAATTCAATTGAAATACCGCAATCGACTAATCCCATTTCAATAATAGATAAAGTAGTTAGAACATCTACAGGGGAGCAATAGCCCATGTGTCCAACTCTAAAAATTTCGCCTTTTAGTTTCTTTTGACCACCAGCTAATGATAAACCATAACGATCTCTTACGTGGTTACGGAATTCATCCACTTTTAATCCCTCCGTAGCTTTAACGGCAGTGACAGTTGGAGATGCATCTTGATCTGATGTCAAAAGAGGTAACCCTAAAGCACGGAAAGCAGCACGAGTCATATCTTTCATTAGCACATGTCGCTTATACACTTTTTCTAATGTTTCTTCCTCGAGCATGGTACATACTTCTTTTAACCCTTGAATTAGAGAAACCGCTGGAGTATAAGGGGTCATCCCATTTTCATATTGTTTGTGATAAGCTTTTAAATCGAAATAAAAGGAAGAAGAGTCAACTTGCTCAATAACATCCCAAGCGCGCTCACTTGCTGAAATAAATGCAAGACCAGGAGGAAGCATCATTGCTTTTTGAGACCCTGTTACGAGTATATCAATACCCCATTTATCCATCTGAGCTGGGACAGCGCCGATACAACTTACCCCGTCAACTAAAGCCAGGGCATAAGAGTGGTCGTGCACGATTTTTGTTAGCTCTTGAATTGGCTGCATAACACCCGTGGATGTTTCATTATATGTCATTACAACAGCTTTAGCATTCGGATGTGCATGAAGAGTAGAGATTAATTCTTGCTGATCAACCGATTCTCCCCATGGAACTTCTACCCTGTGGGTAACTAATTGATGATGCTCACATATGGAGGCGAATCGATCGCCAAAGGCGCCTGCTACAACAGAGATAATCTCATCGCCTGGGTTGGTCACATTTACTACAGCAGCTTCTAGTGCACCTGTTCCACTTGATGTCAATGTATAGACAGGTTGCTCTGTACCAAATATAGGTTTCAAACGTTCGCTCGTACCCTTGAATAACTGAGCAAAAGATTGACTGCGATGACCAATCATTGGTTGATTCATTGCATGGGTAACTTGTTGTGGAATTGGTGTTGGTCCTGGAGTTCTTAAGAAAGCTTGATTGTGTAGCATTTTCTTCCTCCTCATATAGCTTGTTTTGATACAAAAAACACCCCTCGCTATGAATAGCAAGGGGCGTGTATTACGCGGTACCACCCTTGATACGCTCAAAATATGGGAGCGATCTCAGACACGATAACGGGTGGGGGACCGGGTATGCTTACTTTGTTCAGATACCAGCTCAGAAGTGCTCAATTTAAGGATGTTTATCGATTCACAGCAACCATCGACTCTCTGAAAAACAAACCAAAAATCTGTCTTCCTCATAACCTTTAACGTATTATACACAGAGTTTAGCACGTTACCGTAACGGTGTAAAGCAATAAATCTAAAAATTCACAAAGGGAAGTTATTAAACCATAATAATGTTATGTAAACTAGATTGCCTCCAAGAATCTTTTTTTCGATTCTTGGACTAATGGTTACTTTTCATAAACTGTCCACCAATTTTGACTGCTGCATGTTCATGGAATTTTCTAGTTCTACGAAGGTAGTTATCTGTTGTAGAGGAGGATTCATGATCAAGCAGGTTTTGTATGGCTTTTAAATCTGCTCCTTTAGATAAATAATAAGCAGCCGTATAATGTCTGCATGTATGCGGAGTGATTTTAAATTTGATGGATTTTCCATCATTCATCATTTGTTCTTCCATATCCATACGTCTTTTAATAAACGGGAAGACACCTGCTAGTTGATTAATTTGGTTTGTGAATTCATGACTCAAGTACTTGAAATGGTAATGGTTGCCGCTTGGTTTCGGGAACAATGCCGTTCCATCGTCTCCTAAAGCGCTATGAAAACCTCTTCTTGATCGGAACTCCGTTAGCGCTTCAAGAACCTCATCGAATAACGGGACCTCACGTACTTTGTCTCTCTTTCCGATTACTGTAATAAAATAAAGGTCAACTTCTGGGTGATAATAAACCCCAGACCATTTTGCTGTAGATAGTTCTTGAATTCGTAAACCTGTTGAAACGAGAACAAATAGCATAGTGTACATAAACCAATTATGTTTTTTGTAGTAATCTAGTAATGCCTGCACTTCTTCCTCGTAAAAATCACGATTTACCAAATCCTCTTTTTCCACTGCGATTTGTTTCATACTTCTAGTAAGATCTTCATTTATAATTCCTTTTCGGTATAAGAAAGAGAGGAAAGATTTCACCACAGCAGTTTTCCGACGAAGGGTCATAGGTTTATAGCCCTGTTCAGATAGTTGATGTTGATAATGAGCGAGCTCTTCATGATGGGTCTGACGAACAGATAAATCTTTGTCATGTATATAGGATAAAAAGTGACGAATATCTCGAAAGTATTCTTTTAATGTATTCATCTTTCTCTTTTTTCCGAGAGTAGGTTCCTCGTGAAGGAATAGGTATAAAAGCCAATCATCAGGTATGTATGACCAATCAATATTTCGATAACCGTGAGCTATCACTTGTTTATATAATGTATCGTCGAACCAATCGACTTCATTAGACAAACGCAACGACGTTGTCGTTAATGAGATATTCATGTCGAAATCAGCCTCCAGTATATCGACATCAGTAGTTCCAGTTAATAAAATCTATAACATAAGCTTAACATATCTAATTGTAATTAGCCTAGAAAAATTGCTCATTATTCTATGTTAAGGTACAATTATATAAATAAATGGATTACATAAAATATATTTAATGAAATGGAAGTGGTGATTGGATTGTATTATTCTATCGATCAAGTAGCGAATGAATTAGGAAAAACCAAACGGCAAGTGCAATACTTAGTTCAACAGAGATTAGCTGAGCCTATTAATATAGATACTCATAGACGTGATGGAGGCTATCGATTCAGTGAAGAGGAATTGAAACGTTTACGCGAAGTGTTTCAACTTCCAGGGGTATCTGTTAAAGACGCTGCTCGGCAGTTAGAGATGACACCTCAGTACCTCATGAAGTTCGTAAAAGAGGAACAGATTAAAAGTGATGTAGCGATGATTGGAAATCGAAAAAGAAGGTGGTTTCAACAAGAAGAAATCAATAGATTTAAGAATTTTCTGTCACAAAAGTCACACGCTAAACGAGAAGGGGAATATGGGCGAAAGGTTCAACTAATTTCGCGAGAAGTCCATATTTTTGACGAGGTCCTTGTGAATGGCTCAATGGCGAGGGTTGTGTCGGTTGAACCGCTTCAGGTCTTAACAGATAATGGTGAATTCATCAGAGTTAATTCTATCGATGGAAAGACAAGGAATCTCCCGGAACGTAGATACATTCGCAAGAGGGGGGTTGTTGAATTTCGAATGCCAATTCCTAGACATTATCAACACCCTGTATATCAACTATTGTTTCAATTGTTGCATCAACTCGGTGAACGGAATATACAAATATACGAAGAAGAGTTCGGAGATTATTTAGTACGTTGTAGGCTTGGAGTAGTTCATTTATCTGAACGAGAAATCCAACTTTTGCAACGATCGATTATTAGTGGTGATGTGCAAATAGACAATCAGACGGTTATGTTTCAATCTGATGAAGTCCAAAAAACATTATATATTTCTAAACAACTTCTGAAACAGTATGAATCGATTGCATATCAAGAAGAAATTTCTGCTGATGAAAAATTGTTAGAAGCTTTACACCATTACATTGCAAAAAGTTAGCAATAAAAAATAGGTTCCTACTGTCAATCATTGTGTAATTTCAGTACAATGGACAAAGATGCAATGAACAAAGGGGTTACCATCAAAATGAATGTAAATCAATCTATGGATCAATCAAAGTTAATACCAATCGTTTCTACTTTATATAAGCAATTTCAACTTCATGATGATCAAGTACAGTCTAAGAAAGCGCTTGATTTATTAGGGAAACTTCAATCTGAGGAATTCGTTATGGGATTTGCCGGGCATTTTTCTGCTGGAAAGTCAACATTGATAAACACGTTAATTGGCGAACAAATCTTACCCTCAAGTCCTATACCAACTAGCGCAAATTTAGTCAAAGTAAAAAATGGGCGTGAGTATGCGCGTGTATATTTTACTAAAGAAGACCCAATTGAAGTTGAGCAAGAATATGATTTGGATACCATTAAGTCTTTTTGTAAAGATGGAGATGCTGTTCGTGAGATTGAGGTAAGTAAGCCACTCTCCTCAATACCTGAAGGGGTAAGCATCATGGACACACCCGGTATCGATTCTTCAAATGATGCAGATCGTATTATGACAGAGTCAGCACTGCATATGGTGGATGTTTTGTTTTATGTTATGGATTATAATCATGTTCAATCAGAGGTCAATTTAGCCTTTTTAGCTGAGATGAAGAAGAGGGGGAAACCTCTCTATATTGTTGTGAATCAAGTTGATAAGCATCAGGAAGAAGAGCTATCTTTTACATCATTCAAAAATAGCGTGTACCAATCTCTTGATGTATGGGGAATTGAGCCTGAAGGGGTATTTTTCACGTCATTAATTGATACTGGGCTTTCCTACAATGATTTTCAAGCATTACAACAAGAGGTTAAGATATTGATAGAACATAAGCATGACACTGTGCATAAAACAGTCTACCACTCTGTGAACACGATTGTGCAAGAACATGTAGAAGCTTATAAGGAACAAAAAGATAATAATATAGAAGAATTTCAGCATAAACTAAATGAACTAGCAATTTCCGACGTGAAGACTGTTGAAGAGGTTCAACAAGAAAAGTCGAGAATGAGATCTAGACCCGAACAGTCTGAAGAATCCATGTTATCAGAATTACAATCTACTTTAAATAATGCATATGTTATGTCACATGACCTTCGTGAAAACGCTCGTTCCTTTATTGAGTCAATGGACTCTGGTTTTAAAGTTGGCCTGTTCATGACAAAGAAAAAAACGGAAGAAGAGAGAGAGAATCGTCTTCATGACTTCTATAATGCTTTAATGGAAAAAGTGAAAGCGAATATGGAATGGCCAGTACGCAACAAATTATTAACAGTTGCGAAGGAATATCAAGTAGTTGAGGAAGAGGTTTTACAGCAACTACAAAATGGATCAATAACGTTTGAACCAGAAGATTTAAAACGTCTCATAAAAACAGGCGCAGGTAGTGGTGGAGATTATGTGCTTGTCTATACAAAGGATGTAACCAATGAACTAAAACAGCGCTACAAACAACTAGCGTTAACAAAATGGGAGCTTGTTAAAGAAAGTATCCAAAATCAAATGAACCATGACTTAGAAGAAAAAGAAAACCTCGAACATACCATGAAAGAATATGAAGAGCTAAAAAATCAAATTGAGGAAGAGAAGAATGCTATAGAAACAAGAAAAAATGAATATCAATTAATTGTCAACGGAGAAGAAATATGCACAACTGCTTATGATGAAGCAACTCAATCATTAATACACCGCGACGCAAAGATTCATCAGGTAGAATGGATCAATAAAATGGAGAATCAGAATAGAGAACATAATCCAGATGAAGATCCTTCACAGAAAAGTGATAATTCTAGTGCTTCTATGTCTATAGAATCTGCGCTAAACGCTATTGATCGAACAGTGGACGTTTTACAGGATGTACATGGATTTGGATCCATCCTAGAAGAATTGAAGGAGAAAAAAGCCAGGCTTCAAACACGACATTACACGGTAGCATTGTTTGGAGCCTTTTCAGCAGGAAAGTCTTCCTTTGCAAATGCACTTTTAGGTGAAAAAGTGTTACCTGTTTCACCTAATCCTACCACAGCGACAATTAATCGAATAATGCCATCTAATGATGAATATGGTCATGGTAATGTCCAAGTAAAAGTGAAATCAGAAACGCAGTTAATAGAGGATATTCGATTTGCAGCTGGTAAAGATGTGTTACAATCTACTACCTTAACAAAGGTTGTAGAAGAGCTAATTTATTTAAAGCAACAAGGTGAACTTTCATCAATCGATCAAAACCGCCTTTCTTTTATTAATGCTATTGAAGAAGGTTATTCTTTAATGAAGGAATACATTGGACATTCTATTACAGTCACTCTAGATGAGTTTACAGCTTATGTGTCTGATGAAACTCGCTCTTGCTTTGTAGAATGGATGAACCTTTATTATGATTGCCCCTTAACCAAACAAGGAATTACCTTAGTCGATACTCCTGGTGCAGATTCTGTGAATGCAAGACATACAGAAGTTTCCTTTGAGTATATGAAGCAAGCTGATGCGATCTTGTTTGTTACGTACTACAACCATGCTTTCTCAAGAGCCGACCAGGATTTTCTTTATCAGCTTGGCAGAGTGAAAGATGCATTCAGTATGGATAAGATGTTTTTCCTTATAAATGCAGCTGACCTAGCTCAAAATACAGAAGATTTACATCTTGTAACAAATTATATGGATGAACAGCTAACGCAATTTGGGATACGCAATCCACGTTTATATCCTGTGTCTAGTTTGATGGCTCTTAATGAAAAAGAAAACTCTGTCATAAGTCAGCATCCTGTTCTATCCTCATCAGGAATTGAGGAATTTAATGATGATTTTACTCATTTTATGGAGGAAGAAATCTCAGGATTGTTAGTACATGAAACCGTTTATGATATTAATCGAGCAACTCAGATAATGCAGCATATGATTGAATCTGCTTCCTTAAGTAAAGAAGCGAAACAAGAGAAAAAGAAAGCTATAAAAGAACAACTCTCAAGAGCTCTTGAGATTATTAAAACCATAGATACAACAAGGTATGAGCGTACGATTCAACAAAAAATTGATAAACAAACGTATTATATACAAGAAAGACTCTTATTAAGGTTTACGGATTTCTTTAAAGAACATATAAACCCCTCCACCATTCAAGGGAGTAGTAAACTTGCCAAACAAGATCTGGAGACAGGTATCTTTGGATTAATGGATCAGCTAGCTAGTGAGCTTAAACAAGAAGTGCGAGCCGTGTCTATACGAGTGGAATCGTTCCTTAAAGAAACCGTATCTGAGTTGAAAGACGATGTACAAGAACAAACACAAAGATTAATATCAGATTTCTCTTTACCGCATGCAAATGAGAAATCTTATCAAACTCCAGAAATTCAAGAACCATTTAAGCATGTGAAGTCCGGATATTTTGATCAGGAACTCAATTTGTTTAAAAACACGAAATCGTTTTTTGAGCAAAATGAAAAGGAAAAAATGAAAGAAGCACTACAAGTGAAAATAAAGCCTTTACTAGAAGAGTATATAAATGCTCAAAAGGAAGATCTAGTTGAGTATTATCTTCCTCAATGGAAAGAGCATATAACTATGTATCAAGAGCAAATGAGTAAGTCATTAGAGGAATATGAAGAAGGGGTAATGTATTCATTACAGGATGATACCTCTATTGATATCCTTTATAAGAAGAAAGAACAATTAAATCAAGTAGTACATCAAAGCACGCAACAGTAAGTTGCGTGTTTTGTTCTCTTCTTAATAAGTTTTAGCATAAGAGCATTATTTTCCACGTATTTATTGGTATAGACTTGAAATGCAAGGAGGTCTGTTAATGTATTACTATAATCCATATTATTATTGGCCGATGCCGGTTCAAAGACAAATACAGCCTGGTCAAAAAGGTAATTATACACAGAAGCAATATGCTCCAAATCCAATGTTGCAAGGATATGGGCAGAACAAATCTTATAAATCCTTAGAGGAAGCATTGGTAGGGGTACGAAAGGCAGTGCAAGGTGAGAGGGAAGACGAATTATTTTATGATTATTTAATAGCTGTGGCTCCAACAACTGAAGATAAGGAAATTATTACATCAATACGAAATGATGAACAAAAGCACAATAAAATGTTTCGTCAGATCTATAGAGATTTTACTGGTGAAGAAATTACAGACACGGATGATGAATCATTTCAAAAGCCAAACAGCTTCGAAGAAGGAGTAAAAAAAGCTTTATTTGGAGAACTTGCGGCGGTTGAGAAATATCGAGATATTCGTGCAGGATTACCTACTAGGTATTATAGAGATATGGTATTTGAAATACTAACAGATGAACTAAAACATGCAGATAAATATAATTATATCCTTACAATAACCATTGCTAGAAAAAAGGTTTAAGTTAACTGTGAGTACAAATGGGTAAGCTTCTGCATAGTGTTGTATGGGTTTGCCTATGGTTCGAGTGTTACTGGGTGTTATGAGCCTAAAGGATGTAATGAAGCACACTAGTTGCTGAATGTAGATTAACTTAGAAAGTTATATACATGAATGAAATAATTATTAGGATTTTTAGATAAAAAAAGCAGCCGAGAAGGCTGCTTTTTCATGTTCTTTTTATACGTTTACTTTCTTTTCAATCTCACTATTTTTCTTGAGTTCTTTAAGAAGTTTTGTTACTTGTTCGTTTTCTTTCTTCTTCTTAACGCTATCTTTTAGTTTCTTTTTAGCATCTTCAAACTTAGGAACTTCCATTTCTTTGTCGCTTTGTTTGTTCATCGCTTCGTATTGTTGCTTCATTTTGTCATATTCTGCTTTAAGTTCTTTTTCAGTAACCTCTACTTCTTCAGTATTCTTATCGATGAACTGCTGAATTTTAAGGTTTTTCTTAATATTGTTTTTAAGTTCTTCTTCTGTAAGATCGTTTTGCTCTAATAGTTTTTGGAAGTTGTCTCCATTTTGCTCTTTGATTTGATTAAATTGTTTTTTCACTTTATCTTCTGATGCAGTAATGTCATTTTCTTCAGCTTTTTGAAGAATTAACTCTGTATTAATTAGTTGTTGCATAATGGAGGATTTTAATTGTTTTACTTGTGATTCTTTAAGTTCTTGTCCAGATTGAGACATCTGATTTGCCTGGGACATTAGCTGATCGTTGAATTTCTTCATTGGAATTTCTTCGCCATTTACAACAGCTGCTACATCGCCACTTTCTTTGATGTCAGTGTTTGCACTTTTCGATTTGCTGTCGCCACCATCAGATTCATTTGAGCTATCGTCTTTTGTTGATTTATCACTCTTATCTTCTTGCTTTTCATCATTATTTTTATCAGAGTTAGCATTATCACCGGATTCGCCATTACCACATGCAGCTAATCCGATTGCAAGTACTAAACCAAATAACATGGCTGTCAATTTCTTTTTAAATGTCACAAAGAACATCTCCCTTGTTGTAAAATCAATTCTGTTAGAATGTACCACATCTATTAGTAGCTTGTAAAACCTTAATCAAAATTATTCTAAAAAATAAGCATTTAATCCTCTTTTACTGGCATGAACATGGACTTTCCTTCATAGGGATTAAAGGGAATGAAATTATTAATCCTTAGGAGTGAAATGATGAATTCATATAATCAGTATGAAAGGGAATTAGCACATAAGGCAGGAATGTATGAATTGCTAGCGGGTTACTATAAGTACATTGATCCCCAAAAACATATGATGTATTATATGAAGCATTTTGAATGTATGCAGCAACTTATACAATTACAGCAACAACAGCAAATGGGCCATGCACAATATCGAAATAATCAACAGCAATCCTATGTGAGAGTGTTCCACGCTTCTCCTAATGCACCTAATGTGGATATTTATGTGAATGGTCAATTACTACTTCAAGATGTAGCATACAAGCAAGTTAGTGATTATATTCCGGTTATGCCAGGAGATTATCGTATTAAGATAACAGCAACTGGACAGCAAGAAGCTGTATTAACAAAAGATGTAAATGTCCCTCCGAATAGTGCCATCACACTTGCTGCAGCTGGAAAGGTTGAAAAGCTGAAATTACTCCCATACCAAGATGACCTATATCCAGAGCAAGGTAAAGCAAAAGTACGATTTATCCATTTATCTCCTGATGCACCACGAGTTGATATTGCAGTAAAGGGTGGGGATATACTCTTCTCTAACGTAGGATTTAACGAAGCTACACAATATAAATCAATTCCTCCTACAAAAGTAGATTTAGAAGTACGTCCAGCTGGGTCAAAACAAGTTGTGCTAGTAATACCAGATGTTATGTTAAACGAAAACCAAATATATAATGCAGTAGCGGTTGGTTTTGTTGAATCTGAACCTTCTTTAGAAGCAATGTTTATATAGATAGACAAAAGGGATTATACAGAATGTATAGTCCTTTTTTACTTTTTCTATCTATATAAACTAGGCCTCTGTCTGCTCCAAAGGCTTGCGCTATTAATAGTGAAGAAAGCATAATTATGGGCACATACGTCTGGCTCCAGCCCCAGCGAACTTCCTGCTCCTCCTTACGATAAGTCAACATCGAATCACTACCGCTTCCGTCTTTCTTTGATTACAAGGAATCAGGTGAATTTTGAAAGAGGTTCTGTGATTAAGATTCGATTAAAACCGCTGCATCACGCAGCAACATCGAACTGATCTACATCATGTAGGCTCACCTCACGGAGCAACATCAAACCAACCTACATCATGTAAAGCATCAGTAGAAGGGAGCTTGCGTGTTTCTTAAAAAGTTAAAAAGTATAACTTTTTGAACAATATAGAAAAATTCTAAATAATGTATATAATTAAAGAGACGATATAAAGGAGGAATTGGTTGTGACGAAAACACAGTATAGCCAAACATGGGATTTAGATATGTTTTTTGAAGGTGGTAGTGATTCAGAGGGGTTCGCATCTTACATAGAAGATACACATCATAAGATGAAAGAGTTAGAGAAGTGTGTTAAAGAATGGGAAATACCCACGCCCACCAATAATGCCAATGCAATCATTCATATCGTTGATCATGTCAATGTAACGTTTAAACAGCTAATGGAGAGTTCCGCTTTTGTGAGTTGTTTAAGTGCCCAAGATGTTAATGATAAAAATGCTGGTTTGTACAGAGCTAAGCTTAATCAATTAGGTGCAGACTTATCAACAATACTAACTACATTTGATCAAAAGCTTTCTCAAATTCAAGAAAATACATGGAATGATATACTGAATCATCCAACATTAAATAAATTATCTTTTGTATTAAATGAGAGAAGAAACCAAGTTAAAGAGAAATTACCGTTAGAGCAAGAAGCACTGGTGAATGATTTAGCAGTAGATGGCTACCATGCTTGGGGAGAGATGTACGATACAATTGTTGGAAGTATGAGTGTCATTTTAGATGATAATGGCGAAAAGAAAGAATTATCTGTAGGTCAAGCAGCTAATAAACTAAGTAGTTCGGAACGTAACACGCGAAAAGAGGTACATGATAAGCTTCAAAAAGCATGGGCGGATAAGGAAGATTATTTTGGAGAAACATTAAATCATCTTTCCGGTTTTCGCCTGCAAACTTATAAACATAGAGGTTGGGATAATGTTTTAAAAGAACCACTGCAAATAAATCGAATGAATGAGCAAACATTACATGCTATGTGGAATGCTATTAATAAGCACAAGAATATTTTTGTTCACTATTTACAAAGAAAGGCTTCCTTATTAGGTTTAGAACGACTAAGTTGGTATGATATTGGTGCGCCTATTTCAAACAATGAGAACAAGGTTTCGTTTGATAATGGAGCAGAATTTATCGAAGAGCAGTTTGAACGCTTCGGCCCCAAAATGGCTGCATTCGCTAAAAGAGCATTTGAAGAAAGTTGGATAGAAGCTGAGGATCGAAGTGGAAAACAACCTGGAGGTTTTTGCACAAGCTTTCCCGATAGCAAACAAACACGAGTTTTCATGACTTATTCGGGGACACCTTCTAACGTAGCGACACTTGCTCATGAATTGGGCCATGCTTTCCATCAACATGTTATGGATGATTTAGAGCCGTTAAATCAATTGTATGCGATGAATGTTGCGGAGACAGCATCAACATTTGCAGAGATGATTGTTGCTGACGCCTCTGTTAAACATGCTTCGAATGAAGAAGAAAGGCTTCATTTATTGGAAGATAAAATACAAAGAAGTGTCGCATTCTTTATGAATATCCATTCCCGCTTCCTTTTTGAAACTCGTTTTTATGAAGAAAGGAAAAAAGGAACTGTTTCTGTGGAAAAGCTTAAACAGTTAACAGAAGATGCACAAAGAGAAGCATATTGTGATTCTTTAGATGAGTACTCTCCCTATTATTGGGCTTCCAAACTTCATTTCCATATAACAGATGTACCCTTTTATAACTTTCCTTATACATTTGGATATTTATTTAGTCTTGGAATATATAGGAAAGCACTTGAATCAGGGCGTGATTTTGAAGAAAAATATATTTCCTTACTTCAAGATACCGGTAGGATGTCAGTAGAAGACCTTGCAACAAAACATCTTGGTGTGGATCTAACTGACCAAGAATTTTGGGAGAGCGCAATAGAAATTTGCGTGAAGGATGTAGAAGAATTTCTAAGATTAACAGAGAATAGCAAAAAAAATGTATAATTTATGATAGCTTTCATATACTATAAATGAACCTTATGAAAAAGCTCTATTTACATAGAGCTTTTCAGATTTATTCCTTTGTTTTTGTACTAAAAAATAAGAAAGTTTCCACAGTTCGCTTCCTGAAACTTGACTTCTTTACGTTAAAGTAGTATGATTAACTTAATTGAAAAATGAATAACTTGCTTCATATTTTACGGAAATTGAAATACTCACTATCACATATTATAAAGAGTATCAATTAACGTTGGTACTTTTTATAATATGTGATTCTTTTTTAAAAGAAAGTGAAACATATTAAGAAATTAGCAATGGAGGTTTTCTCTCATGAAAACAGGTACAGTTAAGTGGTTTAACGCAGAAAAAGGTTTTGGATTCATTGAAGTACAAGGCGAAGACGATGTTTTCGTACACTTCAGCGCAATCAACCAAGAAGGCTTCAAAACTTTAGAAGAAGGTCAAACAGTAGAGTTTGAAGTTACTGAAGGTAACCGCGGACCACAAGCAGCTAATGTAACTAAAGTATAATGATTAAAGCTACCTTAAGAGGTAGCTTTTTCATATATCATATCCGAAGGAGGCATTCAGATGGCGTTTGGAAAAAAGAATCAGCAAGAGGTCAAAAAAGAAGACCTAAAAATCTGGGAGTGTACATCCGAGGATTGTAATGCATGGATGAGAGATAACTTCAAGAGTCAAGAAACTCCTAAGTGTCCTATTTGTCAGAATGATATGGCAACCAGCATGAAAGAACTACAAGTTGTTGAAAACAACAGCGGTAATTGGAATAAATAAATACTATATTAAAATAAAGAAGGAGCGGCGAAATGCTGCTCCTTCTTTATTTTATTTACCCATAATAATATTATGTAAACTAAAGTGAAGTGGAATTTTTAGTATTAGAGACTACTGTTCCTTAAGAAAGTGAGTAATAAAATCGGGTGAGACTTTGCTAAGAACAAAAGCACATGCGCCCGTTTAGCGATGTATATGCTGCTGCCCACAGGACGTGGGTTGGTTCGATGTTGCTACGTAACGTAGCGGACTTAATCGAACTTCCCCTGAATCCGTATGAGATAAAGAAAACACGAAAACATTAGTGATTCGATGTTGACTTATCGTAAGGAGGGGTAGGAAGTTTGCTAGTAGCTGGGGCTGGACGCCGCCTCTATACTTATTAAGTTATACACAAGCCAACATTTTTATAGTACGCTAGACAAAAATAAAAAAAGGGGGGATGCCCCCTAGATCAATACATTAATTCTGTTGATAAGATTGAATGAATTTCTGATCAATTGAATGTTTCAGTTTCCAAGCCAACTTCCCTTTAAATGTCCAGGAACCATATAATAGGAAACCTTCTTTATGTCCAATAGACATTATGGCTAAGTATTTTTTTTGTGGTTTATAGTGTTGACCATCGCTATCAGTTAAGAATCCTTTAAGATTATCCCATAGAATAGGTGCTTGTTTAATCGCAAATACGCCATTTTTAGGTAGATTTGGTGCATTCGTTAACGTTATACAATCACCTGCACCAAAAATAGAAGGATGCGCTTTAACTTGTAAGGTAGATTCGACTTGCAAGTATCCTTCTTCATCAATAGGCAAATTAGATACACGAAATAGGTCAGGTGCTTTTGGGCCTGCCAACCACAATACATCCTTGTAGTCTATTTTTTCGTTTGTTTCCGTAATGATGTGTGTCGAATCTATTTCGCGAACTCTTTTTCCGGTATGAGTAGAGATTTCACGTTCTTGTACTATTTGTTCCATTTTATTGGATGCTTTTTGAGATTGGTTCTCCAATAAACGATTAGAACTAGATATTAATGTAACATGAGCTATTTCTTGATGTTTTTGTCGGTAAGCTTGCAAAGATAGGGCTAATTCTGTTCCGGCTATACCCCCTCCGACTATGACAGGATTAGAACTTTCTTGCATTTCTTTTATCATATCAGGAAAATGGTAATTTGGTTTAATGCGCTTGGCGTATTCTTTAATGCCAGGTAAATCTGTATGAGCAGTAAGGGACCCTATATCAAAAGATACTGCATCATAACTAAGAACTTTACCTTTATCAGTAAGAAGTATTTTTTGTTCTCCGTCAACTGACATTACAGCTTCTTTGTAAAATGTCGCTCCAGCTTGTTCAGCTAAGGACTCTACATTAACGCGAATGTCTTCTATATCATATAACCCTTCTGTGTATCCAGAGAACATTCCAGAATAGTACTGGTATTCATTTGGGGACAGGATAGTTAACTCTACCTCATCAATAGCATGGTCTATCCATTGTTTAATTATATGGAGATGTGCATGGCCAGCTCCTACCAGAATTAATTGCTTCATAAATTGATCCTTTCCAGTTTTAAAATGTACCAATTCCATGATAGCAAAATTATCATTAAAACCAAAAAGAACCGATATCTCTTCCTGGTCCCATTAATTTGAAACTCTAGCAGAGGTTAATGTAACAAGGGTAAGAAGTATCATTGAAATCTATATGCCCCCGGGGGTTGACGATATCCTTTGTAAGGTGTAATATACCCATATAGGTATTTAAATTTACTTTATAAATTATATTTTTGGAGGTCATTATTATGAATATTGATAAAACATTAGATGTAAAAGGTCTTGCATGCCCAATGCCATTAGTTCAAACAAAGAAAGCAATTGGGGAATTAGATGCTAATCAAGTAATAGAAGTTGTTACAACTGACGCAGGTGCTAAAGCAGACTTGGCTGCATGGAGTAAATCTTCTGGTCATGAGCTACTTGATCAAAAAGAAGATGATGGAGTATTCACATTCTATATTCAAAAGGGATAATATAACATCTTAAAATACCCACGCATGTAAGTGTAATAAACAACGAGAGGAGGACACAATATGTCTGAAACAAAGAAAACAAATATCATTCTATTTAGTGGAGATTATGATAAGGCCATGGCTGCTTATATTATCGCTAATGGGGCTGCAGCTTATGATCATGAGGTAACGATATTTCACACCTTTTGGGGGCTAAATGCTCTTCGAAAAGACGGAAAAGTGGAAGCTCAAAAAGGGTTCCTTGAGAAAATGTTCGGAAAGATGATGCCAAGAGGCGCAGATAAAATGGGATTATCTAAAATGAACATGGCTGGAATGGGCCCTAAAATGATTAAGAAAGTAATGAAAAAGCATAACACAAGTTCAGTACCTGATCTAATAGAGATGGCTCAAATGCAAGGAATTAACCTTGTTGCGTGTCAAATGACAATGGATCTACTTGGTTTTCAACGTGCTGAAATGTTAGATGATATCACTTATGCTGGCGTTGCAGCATACCTAGCAGATGCTGAAAATGGAAATGTAAATCTGTTTATATAATTTTTTTACCCTGAAAAATACTGCCAGGGGTAAAGAAGTTTTGTGAGAAGGATACTTTTTTCGTATCCTTCTCATTCATTTTATCCCTCAACTTGCTAATTAGCTTCCTATAAGGAAACTGGGCGTATTTTTTAAACATTGCATTTATAAGTGGAAGAAGTTGTTATGGGAGGGTCCACACATGGAAATGGATTTCTTGTTATTATTGACTATATTTATTATTGGATTTGTAGGTTCTTTTGTTTCGGGAATGGTTGGAATCGGAGGTTCAATCATAAAGTACCCTATGTTACTTTATATCCCTCCACTGTTAGGATTTACAGCATTTACAGCTCATGAGGTATCTGGAATTAGTGCTGTACAAGTACTATTTGCCACAATTGGTGGTGTATGGGCTTACCGTAAAGGTGGGTACTTAAATAAATCCCTTATTCTTTATATGGGAATAAGTATTCTGATTGGCAGCTTTATAGGTGGATATGGTTCTAATATGATGTCAGATAGTGCAGTTAACCTAGTATATGGTCTGTTAGCTACCATTGCAGCGATTATGATGTTTGTTCCTAAAGAGGGGATTGAAGATCAAAATCTAACAGAAGTGAAATTTAACAAGGGGTTAGCAGCATCGCTTGCATTTGTCACAGGGATAGGTGCAGGGATAGTAGGTGCTGCAGGAGCATTTATTTTGGTACCTATTATGTTGGTTGTGCTGAAAATACCTACGCGCATGACTATTGCAAGTTCTCTTGCAATAACATTCATATCCTCTATAGGAGCAACTATTGGGAAAGTGACTACTGGTCAAGTAGAATACCTTCCTGCAGGTGTTATGATTGTAGCCAGTTTACTTGCATCACCATTAGGTGCTAATGCTGGCAAGAAAATCAACACAAAAATACTACAGGGTATCTTAGCAGCATTGATCTTAGCAAGTGCAATAAAAATATGGGTTAGCTTCTTTGGATAAGAAGTTTAGTAAAGGTCTGTTGCCTATTGTTGCAAAGTAGCGAATATTTTGCGATGATGGGTAATGGACTTTTTTTCACTTTTAGAAAGTTTAAACCTTATAAATGGTGAAAGTATTAGCGCAACTAGGCTTCTGTCTGCGCCAAAGGCTTGCCACTCGGCAAGTTTTCTTTTAAATCTTATGAAATGTTTAACTTGATGGAAAATGGCAATCCTAGTGAAAGTTATTGTTACCGTGTTTTTCTTCGTTGGTCTATCTTAATTGATAGTACAATGATATAATTTCATGTGGTAACTTTATAGAATTGGAGGATTATATACTATGCTACAGGCTACAAATGTAAGTCTTCGTTTTGGCGATCAAAAATTATTCGAAGACGTTAATATAAAATTCACACCTGGTAACTGTTATGGACTTATTGGTGCTAATGGTGCAGGTAAATCAACATTTTTAAAAATCTTATCTGGAGATATAGAAGCTCAAACAGGTGAAGTGTCATTAAAATCTAATCATCGTATGGCTGTTTTAAAGCAGAATCACTTCGAATATGAAGAGTATGATGTACTTCAAGTTGTCATTATGGGGTACAAACGCTTGTATGAAGTCATGCAAGAAAAGAATGAAATTTATATGAAGGCAGAATTCAGTGAAGAGGACGGCATGCGAGCTGCTGAACTTGAAGGTGAATTTGCTGAAATGAACGGTTGGGAAGCTGAATCTGATGCATCCCGTCTACTAACAGGACTAGGTATCGAAGAAGATCTTCATAATAAGAAGATGTCCGAACTAACAGGTTCTCAGAAAGTGAAAGTATTGCTTGCTCAAGCTTTATTCGGTAATCCTGATGTACTTCTTCTTGACGAGCCTACCAACCACCTAGATATTCGTGCGATTCAGTGGTTAGAAGAATTCCTCATTAACTTTGAAGGTACTGTAATCGTTGTTTCTCACGATCGTCATTTCTTAAATAGCGTATGTACTCATATTGCAGACCTTGACTTTGGAAAAATACAAATTTACGTAGGTAACTACGATTTCTGGTACGAATCAAGTCAATTAGCTCAAAAAATGGCTAAAGAGGAAAACAAGAAAAAAGAACAAAAAGTTGCGGAATTAAAAGAATTCATACAACGCTTTAGTGCAAATAAATCTAAGTCTAAACAGGCAACCTCACGTAAAAAACTTCTTGATAAGATTACATTAGATGATATTAAACCTTCTAGTCGTCGTTATCCTTATATTGCGTTCAAGCCTGATCGTGAGATTGGTAACGATCTTCTTGAAGTGAAAAATCTTACTAAAACAATAGATGGCGTGAAAGTGCTCGATAACTTATCCCTCACGATGCATAAAGATGACAAAGTTGCGCTTGTTGGAGATAATGAAATCGCAAAAACGACTTTATTTAAGATTCTTATGGGTGAGATTGAACCAGATTCCGGTTCTTACAAATGGGGCGTCACTACATCTCAAAGCTACTTCCCAAAAGATAACTCAGCATTCTTTGAAGACAATGACCAGAATCTTGTTGAATGGTTACGTCAGTATTCTCCTGAAGACGAAACGGAAACGTTCCTAAGAAGTTTCTTAGGTCGTATGCTATTCTCTGGTGAAGAAGTGAAGAAGAAAGCTAAAGTACTATCTGGTGGTGAGAAAGTACGTTGTATGCTTTCTAAAATGATGCTTAGTGGTTCAAACGTTCTTCTATTAGATGAACCAACGAACCACTTAGACCTAGAAGCCATCACAGCATTAAACGAAGGATTAACCAACTTCAAAGGTTCAATATTATTCTCATCTCATGACCATCAATTTATTGATACGATTGCCAACCGCATTATTGAGATCACTCCAAACGGCGTAATCGACAAGTACATGTCTTATGATGAATATATAAATGATCCAGAAATTGAGAAGCAACGAAAAGAGTTTCTTCAAGCAACTTAATAGTAAAAAATAACAAAGCTTGTAGTGATGATCATCACTACAAGCTTTGTTTGTTGTCTAGCGTACTATAAAATTCCATGCATGGGTATAACTGAAAATGTGATGTGGCCACGTCCAGCTCCAGCGCCCATCGACTAGCAAACTTCCTGCCCCTCCTTACGATAAGTTAACATCGAATCACTGGTGTTTTCGTGTTTCCTTTATCTCCTACGGATTCAGGGGAAGTTCGATTAAGTCCGCTGCGTTACGTAGCAACATCGAACCAACATACGTTGTGTAGGCCGCAGTATATACGGTGCTCCCAGGGCGGTTGCGTCTTTCTTATACTTTTTACCTATATTTTTCAAAATATGTTTGTTTTCTTTGGATAAGGGGGATTTATTTTATTGATAAAGTAAATAAAAGTAAAGGAGCGATGGAGTTGGATAGTAGTCTGGAAGTTACCAAAAAAAGAGCAGAACGAAAAGGAAAACAAGCAACCCAAGATGTAAAACCATGGGTACGAGCATTTGCGAGATTTGGATATACTGCAAAGGGTACTATTTATGTGCTCTTGGGAGCTTTATCATTAATGGCAGCTTTAGGAATAGGTGGTAAAACTACTGGTTCAAAAGGTGCATTAGATACCTTAGCGAAACAACAATTTGGCAATATACTGCTTTGGTTAACAACTATTGGATTAATAGGTTATATTGTATGGAGATTGATTCAGCTGATTAAAAACCCTGAAAATAAAGGAATAGGTTCAAGAGTTGGATATCTTTTGAGTGGAATCATGTATGGTGCACTTGCTATGAAAGCTTTTTCTATACTTATAGGGGCTCTTCAATCTGGAGGAGGATCCTCAGGTGGAAGTACGAAACAATCGTTAACGGCAAAAGTATTAGCTCAACCTATGGGGCAATATGTAATTATGGGTGTAGGTGGAGCGATCATTCTTTATGGGCTATATGAAATGTATCGAGGTATGACGGAAAAATTCAAAAAGCAATTCAATTATAGTGAAATGACTAAGAAAGAAAAATCAGCAGTAAGTAAAACAGGAAAGATAGGGTTATTATCACGAGGAGTCGTATTTGGTTTGATTGGGTATTTCTTTATTCAAACAGCCATGAAAGCACAAACAAGCCAAGCACTAGGACTTGATGCTGCTTTATCTAAATTAGCGGGACAACCAAATGGTCAATGGTTGTTAGGTATTGTTTCCGCTGGACTGTTGTTATTTGGAATCTTTCAAATTTTAAAAGGAAAAAACAGACATCTTCGTTTAAGTTAAAAAAGAAGGGAGCCACCCTTCTTTTTTTATGGAATAATTACCATTGTTATTCAATGATCGATGCATAATCTTGAAGACTTTAATTTCAGATAAATTTGGTAATCCCGAAAGAGGGATGTTTCCGTAGATTTAGTTAGAATAAAGGTGGCCGTGGAACAACTCGCGTCCTGCCGGCGAGCTGGCAAGCCTCCTCGAGCCCCGGGATCTGTGGGGTCTTGCCTACCTCTTTCTCCGGCGGGAGTCTCCTTGTTCCACGGCCACTTTTGTAAGTATTGGGGCAACGCAAACATTGCGAAGTTAGAGAGGTTGAGGTATTTAAATATCTACTGACGGTTTACACGCTAGTAAGTTCTAGTATAACAATTGGTTGATAACAAAAAATTCTGTGGCAAGAAAGCCAATGGACATTTAGGTCGCTGTTTGTAAAAAATAAAATTTTATTTGTCCTTAAGGTCTACCGAAAGACGGTTTTCACTAAAAATAAGAGCTTATATGTCCTTTCGGCAGACATACAACATTTGCCCGCGGATCCGATAGCCATTACCCGGCTGGGGGGGAAGGCTCACCAGCTCGCCCGCAGGAAAGCGAGTTGCTTCACCGTAACCCCCTTCCACGTTTCAAGTATCGGACCCCTCCTGTAAACTTTTATGCCAACTTGCAAACATCAGTACACTTTTTATTACTAAAAATAAGAATCTTTCATAATGCATCTTTAATGTACATATTGTTTCCAGTACAATTACAGTAAGCCCATGTGTAAAAGGGGGAGTAAATAGAATGGGGACTATTATAGAATCGTATAGCCCAATCCTGATTGCGATTGCTGTACTATTAACGTTGATGACTACATATACATCGTTAGATTTGTTTACATTACTTAGAACTTCAGAGAAGAATAACCGCTTTATCTTTCTTGGTGGGATATCTTCTATGGGTATTGGCATATGGGTCATGAATTTTTTAACTATGTTGGCAATGGATACATACAGCATAGTGGGGAATCAAATACCATTAACGATTTTATCTATTATTCTTGGTATATCGTTTACTGGTATTGCTTTTTATGTTGTAACCACCCAGTCTTTTGGATTTGTTAAGCTATTGTTAGGTAGTTTTTTTATGATGTTAGCTGTTTTTGCTACACATGTAACTGGAATGTACACACTTAGCTTTGGAATACAATATGAATTGATCGTGCTTGTTCCGTCATTACTACTAATTTACGGATCATTTTTATTCTCGTTTTGGGTTTTATTTTCTTATAGAAACATTATTCATACGAGGAATGCATGGTTAAAACCACTTAGTGCTATTATTATTACAGCTGCTATTGTAGAAGGCTATTTTCTATTAACTAAAGCCACTCAATCCTATAATTCCACGTCATTTAATGCCAACTCGAGTCAATCACAGGAACAATTCGTCATTTATCTAGTATTATTTATTACTATATTGATTACGGCCGGGTTATTGTGGTCAAGTACGTTGATTAGTAACCGATTAGAAACCAGTGATACGTATTTAAACGATATAAAATTTGCGCTAGATGAATCCTCCATTGTTGCGATTACAGATGCAAAGGGGATTATTACGTATGTGAATGATAAATTTGTTGAGATTTCTAAGTACTCAAGAGATGAGTTAATTGGCCAGGACCATAGCCTGTTGAATTCTGGATACCATTCAAAGGAGTTCTTCAAGGATTTATGGCGAACGATAGGTACTGGGAACGTTTGGAAAAATGAAGTAAAAAATATAGACAAAGAAGGATCTTACTATTGGGTTGATACAACCATTGTTCCTTTTTTAAATAAGAAGGGAAAACCTTACCAATACATTGCTATTCGGAATGATATAACAAAACGCAAAGAAGCTGAATCACAAGTGTTAGATGCGATGAAAGATATTCAAGATATCAAGTTTGCTTTAGATGAATCCTCCATTGTTGCGATTACAGATGCCAAAGGGACTATTATGAATGTGAATGAAAATTTCGTGCAAATCTCTAAATACAGTAGGGAAGAATTAATAGGAGAAGATCACCGAATCTTAAACTCTGGTTATCATACTAAAGAATTCTTTAAGAATTTATGGCGAACGATAGGTCAAGGTCATGTATGGAAGGGTGAAATTCGGAATCGTGCAAAGGATGATACCTATTATTGGGTAGACACAACCATCGTGCCTTTCTTGAAAGAAAACGGAAAGCCATATCAATACTTAGCAATTCGAAGTGATATTACAGAACGGAAGAAAACAGAAGAAGTACTTCATCGACAAGATAAACTAGCTGCAGTGGGTCAATTAGCAGCTGGTGTAGCTCATGAAATACGAAACCCTCTAACTTCAATGAGAGGCTATGCTGAATTTTTACAATTGGATGAAACGGATGATGAAAGACAAGAATACTTATCCATTATTGTGGAAGAAATTGAGCGTGTTAATGCAATTGTAGAAGAGTTTATGTTACTTTCTAAACCTAAAGAAATAGAGCTTGGAAAGAAAAATATCATCCCCATCATAAGGAATGTTATTTCCTTATTGGAATTTCATGCAAAAAAACATAAAGTTCAACTAAGCTTTGAGAATAAGATGGATGTTATGGAAGTTAATTGTGATGAAGATCGGGTCAAGCAAGTATTTCTGAATCTCATAAAGAATAGCATTGAAGCTTCACCAAAAGGAGGAACTGTATCTGTTTCCATTCAACTAGAAAATAAAGATATAACCATGAAGGTCAAGGATACAGGGGTCGGAATTCCGCCTGATCAACTCAAAAAAATCGGTGAACCATTCTATACCACAAAAAAGAATGGGAATGGTCTAGGATTAATGGTTAGTTTTAAAATAATAGAAGATCATGGAGGGAAGATTACAGTAGAAAGTGAAGTTCAACAAGGAACAACTTTTACTGTTCAGTTACCTTTAGAGTCTTAGTATTTCTTATGATGCCACATTATTGCGATAATGTGGCATTTTAATTTGAATTTGAGCATTAATTGTACTTTGCAAAACTATGTATTATTGCTAATTACAATGGTATAGTGGTCTAAGAATCAATAATCAAGTAATTTTGAAACTCGTTGTTTCACATAAAAAAGAGGTGATGCTATGAATTCTACAAAAGTAGATAAGCGATTCACAATAGCTAATAAAGAGGCATTAATTGGTGTTGGACTTGCTATACTTAATTTTATTTGGTGGTTTGGTTTCGCTTATGGATTGGGTCATAAGGACCCAAAGGATTACACTTACATATTAGGGTTTCCTGCGTGGTTTTTTTATAGTTGTATTATAGGATTTTTATTAATGGCAAGCTTAGTCATTATTATTGTGAAAGTCTTTTTCACAGATGTTTCCCTAGAAGATGAAGGTGATATGAATTGAATAGTTCCGTATTAATTTCGTTAGTTGCATTTCTTCTTATTATATTTATTATTGGTTTTTGGTCTAGCCGTCACGTTCAATCTTCCGAATCCTTTTTGCAAGAATACTTTCTAGGAAATCGACAGTTAGGTGGATTTATCCTTGCAATGACGATGACCGCTACCTATGGAAGTGCAAGTAGTTTTATAGGAGGTCCAGGATTAGCATATAGCCAAGGACTTGGTTGGGTATTATTAGCTATGAGCCAGGTTGTCACAGGTTATTTTGTTTTAATGGTGCTAGGAAAACGGTTTGCTATTTTGGCGAGACGATATAAAGCTGTTACGCTCATCGATTTTCTGAAAGCCAGGTATGAGAGTAAATGGGTGGTATTATTATCTGCATTTAGTATCGTTCTCTTTTTATTTTCAGCAATGGCTGCTCAATGGGTAGGTGGTGCCCGGTTAATTGAGTCAGTAACGGGCTTATCTTATACGGCTGCTTTATTCATCTTTGGAATTTCAGTACTTGTCTATGTAGTTATTGGTGGTTTTAGAGCTGTAGCTCTCACGGATACAGTTCAAGGTGTGGTCATGTTTTTTGGTACGATTATTTTATTAATTGCTACGATTTTTGCTGGTGGGGGAGTGTCGAACCTCATGTCAGATTTAGTGGCTGAAAACCCAAATTTAGTAACCCCTTATGGAGCTAATGCGGATTTATCACCAGGATATGTATCTTCCTTTTGGATATTAGTAGGTGTAGGTGTTGTAGGTCTACCCCAAGTAACAGTCCGTGCCATGTCATATAAAAGTTCCAAAGCGATGCATAGAGCTATTATAATAGGAACGATTGTTGTAGGGGTTATAATGTTAAATATGCATTTAATTGGAGTCTTTGCTAAACCAATCTTGCCTGGCATTGAGAACAAAGACACAGTAATGCCGCTTATAGCTCAAGAGGTATTACCTCCGTGGTTGGCTGGGATTGTATTAGCTGCACCTATGGCAGCTATTATGTCCACTGTCGATTCATTATTACTCTTGGTCAGCTCGGCATTAGTAAAAGATGTATATATCAATTACATTAATCCGAGTGCTCCAAATGAGAAAGTAAAAAAACTGAGTTTCATAATGACATCAGCATTAGGGATCTTAGTATTTTTATTAGCGCTACAACCTCCGCAGTTATTAATTTGGTTAAATTTATATGCTTTTGGTGGATTGGAAGCTGCGTTTATATGGCCAGTCGTATTAGGGTTATATTGGTCGCGAGGAAATAAGTATGGTGCTATTGCTTCCATGTTAACTGGAATAAGTACTTATGTTATCGTTGATTCATTTTTTAGCGAGGCTATACAGATACACCCTGTAGTAATCCCTGTTGGATTATCACTTCTCAGTTATGTCATTGTAAGCATGATTACCACTCAGAAAAATGACCAATTAATCTGATTTAATAGTAAAAATGGTAAGTGCAATTTTCTTAAAGCTACCATTGTAATCACTTTGTTACGTTGTTGTTATACAAGAAATAATATTGTTACCTCCCTGTTCTTTCATCTCTAGTAAACTCTGATATAGTAGGTTATAGAATATTTCGAACAAAAAAGCAGGGGGTATTCCTAATGAAGAAGACAATCATGACATTAGCTGCTGTTGCAGGCGTTTCAGGTGTGTTCGCTAGTACAGCTTATGCAGAAGAGGTAGAAGTGAAACGTGGTGATACATTATGGGGGATTTCTCAAACATACAACGTTAGTGTGAATAACTTAAAAGAGTGGAATAATCTTTCTTCAACCATTATTTATCCAGGTTCTCAGTTAGAAGTGTCAGCTCCTGGTCAAACAACAGAAAAAGTTAATCGAGTAGATTCGAATGATGATTCTACAAACACGAACACTTCACATACAGTAAAATCAGGAGATTCACTTTGGGCAATTGGTAACCAATATGGCGTTTCTGTATCTCAACTGAAATCCTGGAACAATCTTTCCACGAATACGATTTATGTGGGACAGAAGCTAGTACTTTCTGCTTCTAAACAAGTACAATCAAATGAATCAAATGTACAATCAAAAGAAACGAGCAATGTAGCAAAAACTCTTCAAGTAAAAGCAACAGCTTATACTGCAAATTGCGCTGGCTGCTCTGGAATCACCTCAACAGGAATAAACTTAAAAGCTAATCCCAATAAAAAGGTAATTTCAGTAGATCCAAATGTGATTCCTTTAGGTTCAAAGGTACACGTTGAAGGTTATGGATATGCTGTTGCAGGTGATGTCGGTGGCGGCATTAATGGAAATGAGATTGATGTCTTTATCCCTAGTAGAAGTGAAGCACTTCAATGGGGAAGGAAAACTGTTACAGTTAAAGTTTTAAAGTAATAAGTCTTTAGAACAATTCTAGAATACTTACCCTTTATCCTAGTTCATCAGTTCCGATGAACTAGGATTTTTAGTGTTTCTTTATTGTATAAACTATTCCTTTTTCTGAAATATTAAAACGTGAATTTCATTTAAAAAGGAGAGATATTCTAAATGACTAGAGGACAGAGTAAAAAGAATAAAGCGAAAGATGATGCAAAACTATCACAAACTCCTGAGAAGGACATTATACGTGATGGAAGAGATGTAGAATACAAAGAAGAGTTTGCGGATGAGAACGATATAGAAGCCAAAGAAAGAGCAGAAGAGGCAGACCATAGAGCTAAGCAAAAAAGAGAAGACTAAATAGAAATGGAGGATGAGATTAATCTCATCCTCCATACTTATTTGGACAGTCCCTTATTTTTTAGGTAAAACTTTTGAGCGAGTTAAAAACCTAACTCCTTCGGGCCCTTCAAGTGAAAACATCCCACCTCGGCCTTCTACTACATCAATGATGAGTTGAGTATGTTTCCAGTAATCATATTGTTTTTTATTAATATAAAAAGGACATCCACCTATTTCGCCTAATTGGAGATCTGCATTTCCTAACATAAATTCTCCTTCATTAAAGCACATAGGAGAACTACCATCACAGCAACCACCAGATTGATGAAACATAAGGGGACCATGTTTAGTTCTTAATTTTTCAATAAGCTCCAAAGCTTCTGGCGTAGCGGTGACCTTTTCCATATTAATAAAACCCTAACTTTTGTGGACTATAGCTAACAAGCAGATTTTTGGTTTGTTGATAATGATCTAGCATCATTTTATGATTCTCTCTTCCAATTCCAGACATTTTATAGCCTCCAAAAGCTGCATGGGCAGGATAGGCATGGTAACAGTTTGTCCATACACGGCCAGCTTCAATATTACGGCCAAAACGATAAGCAGTATTAATATTACGTGTCCACACGCCAGCACCTAATCCATATAGAGTATCATTGGCAATCTCTAATGCTTCCTCATCTGTCTTAAATGTAGTTACAGAAACGACAGGGCCAAATATTTCTTCTTGGAATACACGCATATCGTTGCTTCCTTTAAAGATAGTTGGGTTTACATAATAACCTCCACTTAAATCTCCAGCTAGCTGGGTCTGGTCTCCGCCTATAAGGCATTCTGCACCTTCTTCTTTTCCGATTTCCAGATAAGAAAGGATTTTTTCTAACTGTTCACTTGATGCTTGGGCACCTATCATTGTTTCGGTATCTAATGGATTACCTTGTTTGATTTCTTTAACTCTTTCTAAAGCACGCTCCATGAATTTATCATAAATGGACTCATGGATTAATGCACGGGAAGGACATGTACAAACTTCACCCTGGTTAAGAGCAAACATGATAAACCCTTCTATCGCTTTATCAAAAAATTCGTCATCTTCATCAGCAACATCACTAAAGAAGATGTTAGGAGATTTACCTCCAAGCTCAAGTGTTACAGGTATGATATTCTGAGATGCGTATTGCATAATTAGACGTCCAGTTGTTGTTTCGCCGGTGAATGCTACCTTAGCTATTCTGTCATTTGATGCAAGAGGTTTACCTGCTTCAACGCCAAGGCCATTCACAATATTGATCACACCTGGAGGAAGTAGGTCTTCAATTAACTCCATTACAACCATTATAGATGCAGGAGTTTGTTCTGCAGGTTTTAATACAACGCAATTCCCGGCAGCCAGAGCGGGAGCTAGTTTCCATGTCGCCATTAGAATAGGGAAGTTCCAAGGAATAATTTGTCCTACTACACCTAGAGGTTCCTTAAAATGATAGGCTACAGTATCTCCATCTACTTCTCCAATAGAACCTTCTTCTGCTCGAATACATCCTGCAAAATAACGGAAATGGTCAACAGCTAGAGGTAGGTCAGCCATTAGAGTTTCACGAACAGCTTTTCCATTGTCCCACGTTTCAGCTACTGCAAGTTTTTCTAGATTTTCTTCGATTCTATCGGCGATTTTATTAAGAATGACAGCACGTTCAGCTTGGGATGTTGCTCCCCAGCTATCCTTGGCTTGATAACCAGCATCAATTGCTAAATCAACATCCTTTTCAGTGGATCGAGCGACTTCACAAAATACTTGCCCATTTATTGGGCTAACATTCTCGAAATATTCGCCATTAACTGGTGCTACCCATTCACCACCAATGTAGTTATCGTACTTTTTTTTGAAAGTAACTAAAGAATCTTTTTCACCTGGATTTGCGTAGATCATGTATAATCCTCCTTATGTAATAAAAAGATTTTTTAATCCCTTAACAACAATTTTTGAAAACGCTTTCTTTTTTGTTCAAAAAAAGAGAAGAGATATTAACTTCAATTCTAAATTTTCTGAACCATTCATTCAAGTAATAAGACTTTTCTTTTTGTGTATAAGGAACATTATATTGGACAGATTATAAGGGTAAGACAATACTTAATCATTAAAGGAGTTAATTACATGCCTAAACGTAATCAAGAAAACAACAACAAACCAGAAAAGCAAAAACGCGACGTTGAATTCAGTGAGGAAATGGGCGCTCGTAAAGATTTTGAAGAGCAAGAGCGTAACGCTGAAGCGAAAGCGCAAAATAAGAAAAAATAAAAAGGCCTCGTGCCTTTTTATTTTTTTTTTGACTTCTAAATGTTTTACACTAATCGGAGTTATCCTAATTATAGATAAATGAATTGAGTGTGTTTGTTTATTCCTTTATAGTGGAAGTGAACAAGGAAAAGGAGGGAAGATTTTGCGTTTACAAAATAAGAAAGTGATTCAACTCGTAAGTGACGACTTTGAAGATTTAGAATTATGGTACCCGGTCATGCGACTTCGTGAAGAAGGAGCTACAGTTGATATAGTAGGGGAAAAAGTAGATGAAGAATACGTAGGCAAGTATGGCGTGCCAGTTGTATCGAATAAAACGTTTGATGAAATTGATCCAAACGAATATGATGCGATACTTGTTCCAGGCGGTTGGTCTCCAGACAAATTAAGAAGGTATGAATCTATCTTAAGCATGGTGCGAACAATGGATGATCAGAAAAAAGCAATCGGTCAAGTTTGTCATGCTGGGTGGGTATTAATTTCCGCAGACATTTTAAATGGAAAGAAAGTAACAAGCACTCCTGGAATAAAAGATGACATGATTAATGCCGGGTCTACATGGGTACATGAACCTGTTGTAGTTGATGGACACTTGGTGTCAAGCCGTCGCCCACCAGATCTTCCTGACTATATGAGAGAATTTATTTCTGTATTAGAAAAACAGTCATAATAATATAACATGAATGATAGAGGAGACTGCACAAGAAAGGCGCAGTCTCCTCTTATAAATAGGGCTTCTCTTGATAAAAATAATTAGGAGTATTTATTTTATTTTTATAAGGCTTATGAAAAATATGTGTAGTAGCAGGGGATACGGGAGGATTTAGCCAAACCCAGTTTCCTGTTACCTCTCGTTCACAATGATGCTCTTTCTCTTCAAATTTCTCAAATTGCTGAGCTGCTGTATGGTGATCCACTATATTTACACCGTCTTCTTTAAAAGAATGTAGTACGGCTGTATTAAGTTCGATAAGTGCTCTGTCTTTCCAAAGAGTTGCGTTACGTTTCGTGTTTAACCCCATTAATTCAGCCACTTTAGGTAACATATTATAGCGATAATCGTCCGCTAAATTTCTTGCACCTATTTCAGTTTCCATATACCAACCATTAAATGGGGCAGCTATGTATTCCATTCCACCTATTTCGAGTTTCATATCTGAAATCATCGGTACAGCATACCATTTTAGTTGTAGATTATGAAACCATTCTAGTTCTGGATGTCGAAGCGGAACCTCCAAAATTATTTCTTTTGGAACTTCATAAAGAGTAGGCTGTTCTCCATTTATTTGAATCAACCAAGGTAGGATATCAAAATGAGTACCCTGACCTTCCCACCCAAATTGCTGGCATGTTTTAGTGAAAGCAATGGAGTCTGGATCACCTACAATCCCCTCATCCGTTTCATATCCTGCATAACGAATCAACTGATGATTCCAGATTCGTACAGGTTCTTCGCCATTTTGCTTAGGCTTAAAAACAGAAATAGTAGACCGAATTTTTCCGTTGTTCGTTGCGTAATTCACATGATCGATTAATGCATCTTTTACCTCTTCAGATGAAAAAGCATGTCGTTGATCAAATACGGTCAAACTATCCCAAAAAAGTCTTCCTATACACTTATTACTGTTTCTCCAAGCCATTTTGGCACCATGTTGGAGCTCTTCGAACGTATGTTCATAGCTACCATGATCAAGTATCGAGTACTTTATTTCTTGTATTCGTTCCACTATCTCTATCTCTGATTTATTTAATTCAACATAACAGTTCCGAATAAAGTCTTCGGCCTGATGTATAAGGTCTGCAGTCAATTTACCTAACCTCCATTAATTGCACTGTGCATATTGTATCACATGTCCTGTTATCTCTTTGTGACAGAACTATGTACATAAATACATTGTTCAGGTGAAAACTATTCCTATCTAAATGATAGTAGGTGAATATAAATGACCATTTTTAGACTTGGGTATGTAGCAATGAGTGTACATGTAGAGAATGCATCGCCATCGCAAACGATGACATATAAGCAATTCAGTTCCTTGCAGGACAGAGAGGCTGCAGTACATAAGTTAGAGAGAATTGCCTCATCTAACCTCCATAATACGTTACGTCTCTTGAAACATAATCGGGCTCATGGTATTACATTCTTTCGGATGAGTTCGAAGCTGGTTCCCTTGGCTACTCATGAAGAACTCGCTGATTGGAAGTATTACGTATCATTAAGTAACGAGTTAAAAGAGATTGGTAATTATGCAAAACAAAATCAGATACGTATTGATTTCCACCCTGATCATTTTGTAGTTCTCAATACTCCTAATAAAGATAAATTTAAATTTTCACTTCATGTGTTGAAATACCATTACCGACTACTACACGGGATGGGGATTGATCCCACACATCGTTGTGTTTTGCATCTAGGTGGGGGATACAATAATAAAGAAGAGTCTTTAGAACGATTCATTGAAAACTGGTCATATATTCCGACCGGCATACAAAAAATGATTATGCTGGAGAATGATGATACGTTATATACCATGGAGGATTGTTTATATATATCACAAAAGCTAATGATTCCTTTTATATTTGATATCCATCATCATTTGGCTAATTATGATCATCTGAACTGGGAAGAAAATTTGGATCGTGTGTTACATACATGGGAAGGGAGCTCCCTTCCAGTAAAAATGCATATATCTTCTCCTAAAAGCCAGGATGAGTTTAAAAGTCATGCTCCTTACATTGATAAAGAAATGTTTTTGAATTTTGTACAGAAATCAAATGGTTCAACTAAGCAAATTGATTGCATGATTGAAGCAAAACAAAAAGACGATGCACTGTTTCGATTAGTAAGCGATTTATCAACAGAACCGAACATTGAATTTATTACACCGACAACATTTAAGTTTCATGGTTAAAAAAATTAATGTCTCAATTTTCGATGAATACGTTTTACATTAGATTATTAACAATCATTTTTGGGAATAGGAGGAGTAATTGGAGGGATATATGGATGAACAATAAGCAACAAAATGACGAAATACAACAAAACCAACATCAATCTTCAGATGGAACAGCAATCGAACCCAGAGACAATCCGGATCGACCAGGTAGACAATTCTACATTCCTTCTCAAATTGTTAGCGAATTTGCTCATAAGGGTAGAGATCATTTAAAAAAACCATTCCCAGGTCAGTTAGTATTAGCCCTTACCGCGGGGGCATTTATGACATTCGGTGCTGCATTTTCCATTCTTTTGGCAATTGGTATTGAAGCGAAAGGGTTGTACTATCTGCTATCTGGTTTTGGGTTTGCTGCAGGTTATGCAATGGTGTTTATTTCTGGTTCTGTCTTATTTACAGAAGTTAATGTGTTGTTACCGACGTATCTGTTTCACTCTACAGGTTTTATGCAACGAAACATTTTGAAGTTCTGGGGCTCTGCCTATATTGGAAATATTCTTGGAGCCTTATTTGTCGCTATTATTATTAAACTGTCTGGTTCATTATCTACTTCATTTTATACAGAGCTATCTACATACATAGATCATAAAATGAAGTTTTTAGATAACGGTTTTACAGGCTGGATTCAGATTGTCTTGTCTGGAATTCTTGCAAACTGGTTAATAGGTATGGCTGCATTTTTAACTACTGCTGCAAGGGATATAACCGGTAAAATATTAGGGACACTATTACCTGTAGTCCTTTTCGTAGCCGGTAATTTCCAACACAGTGCTGCAAACATGGGTTACTTCAGCATGGGAATCTTATCGAACTCTGAATACCATTGGTATGAGTTTTTATTCCTCAATCTTCTTCCTGCTAGCATTGGAAATATAATCGGAGGAGGTATATTAGTATCCTTGCTTTTCTCTTATGCTTATAAGGATGATATACAATCAGCAGTTGATAATAATTAGATTAAAGAAAAGTTCAGGGTGCCGTTCTAGCGACGTACAAACTGTTGCCCCACAGGACGTAGGTCAGTTGGATGTTGCTACACGATATCGCCTCTAAATTTATACAAGCCAACATTTTTATAGTTTCCCATATAAGAAGCCACTAACAACAGTTAGTGGCTTCTTATTATTGGTATCTCTCAAGCATCGAGAAGAAGTTTTTAACAAAACTATAGAAAACCTTTTCGGATGGTGCTAACTCACGATCCATAGGGGTTATGATCCCGACAGAACGTCTTACTTGTGGGATTTCAATTGGTTTTTTCACGGTTAAACGTGGTGTGGAATTATAGAATGTGCTGTCAGGTAATAATGTAACCCCAATTCCAGCAGAAACTAATCCTTTAATTGCATCAAGGTCTTCTCCTTGAGAAGAAACATGAGGTGTGAATCCTGCTTGTTTACATGCATTGATAGCAATATCATGTAAGACATATCCTTCTGGAAACAGGACAAATGAATCGTTTTTCAAATCACTGAGCAGAATACTTTCCTGTTCTGCAAGTTCATGTTGAATGGGGATAAGTGCTGAAATTTGTTCAGTAAATAAAATATGACTTTCTACCTCAGGGTCTTCTTTTGGTACAGGTCCTAAGAATGCCAAATCAATCTCACGTTTTTTTACGGCATCGATTAAATAATGGTAAGAACCTTGTCGTAGTTGAAAACCTACATTAGGATGGTTCTCTTTAAAAGAAGAGATGACAGTAGGAAGTAAATGACTAGCTAAACTGGTTGGGAAGCCAATCCGTATTAAACCCCTATCGGGATCTAAATATTCTTCAACTTGTTTAGTGGCATGTTCAATAGCTTTTAATGCCGTTTTAGTGTGTGTTCGAAATATTTTTCCTATTGGAGTTAGTTTAATATTTCTTCCTTCTCTAACAAATAACTTAACTCCTAGCTCATCTTCAAGATTAGCGATTTGTCTGCTGATGGCTGATTGGGCCACATGCAGGTGAATAGCCGCTTCAGATATATGTTCTCTTTCTGCAACTTCCATAAAATAATGTAGTTGACGAAGCTCCATAATGCATCCTCCATATCGATTCATATCAAAATTAGATTAATTCTATCTAAATTATATATTGTTTGCAACATTTAGAAAACTTACAATGTATATTAACAGGTTAAACGGATTTTCATTTTAATTTTAAGGGGAGATAGCTCATGACATATAATCAAATTCCAAACCCCCAGGGACTTTACAACCCTGATTTTGAACATGATGCTTGTGGTATTGGACTATATGCATCATTAAAAGGGAACAAAACACACGAAATTGTTCAAAAAGGGTTACACATGTTGTGCCAGCTAGATCATAGAGGTGGCCAAGGCAGTGATCCTCACACTGGAGATGGAGCAGGATTGCTCGTTCAAATGCCAGATACATTCTTTAAGAAACAGTGCGCGGAGTTGAATTTACCTGAACAAGGACGTTACGGAGTTGGAATGCTTTTCTTTTCAAATGAAGAAGAACGTGAAGAAGAGGAAGCATATATAAATACATTAATCGAAGCCGAGGGGCAAAAGGTTCTAGGCTGGAGAAGTGTACCTATAAATGTCAGAAAAATCGGAATTGCTGCACAAAATAGCTGCCCTATCATTCGTCAAGTATTTATAGAAGCAAGTGACGAGATGGAAAAAGGGCTACCATTTGAGCGTAAACTATACGTCATTCGAAAACAAGCTGAAAATTGGGCACTAGAGCAAGATAAACAGTTCTATTTTGCTAGTCTTTCAAGTCAAACGATTGTATATAAAGGTCTTTTATTACCAGAACAAATGGATTCATTTTATGAAGATTTATTAGATGAAGATTTTGTATCTGCATTCTCTTTAGTACATTCCCGCTTTAGCACAAACACGTTTCCTAGTTGGGAACGTGCTCACCCAAATCGTTACCTTATTCACAATGGTGAGATTAATACATTAAGAGGTAATAAAAACTGGATGAAAGCTAGGGAAAAGCAAATGGCATCTGAAGCATTTGGAGATGACCTTGATAAAATTCTACCTATTATTGATTCGAGCGGAAGTGACTCTTCTGCTTTAGACAACGCTTTTGAATTCTTTGTGCTATCTGGTCGTAAGCCAGCTCATGCAGCTATGATGTTAATTCCTGAGCCATGGACTGAAAATGAGCACTTAACTCCAGAAAAGCGTGCTTTTTATCAATACCACAGTACCCTTATGGAACCATGGGATGGACCAACCTCCATCACATTTACGGATGGAAATCAAATTGGAGGTATCCTTGACCGTAATGGACTACGCCCTGCGCGTTATTACGTAACAAAAGATGATATGCTTATTTATTCATCTGAGGTAGGCGTAATTGATGTGGAAGAAGACAATATCCTATATAAAAATCGATTAAGTCCGGGAAAGATGCTCTTGATTGATTTAGAACAACAACGAATCATTTCTGATGAAGAAGTTAAGCATGATATGGCTTCCGAGCATCCTTATCAAGAATGGTTGGATAAAAATCTTTGGAATCTAGAACCGGAAGGAACGTACATTGATCCTAAACCAGTTGATGACGCATTTGTAAGACAAAAAGCATTTGGATATACGTATGAAGATATCCATAAGTATTTATTACCTATGGTAACCGAAGGAAAAGACCCAGTAGGAGCAATGGGGAATGATACACCATTAGCTGTACTATCGGAAAACCCTCAATCTCTTTTCCTTTATTTCAAACAACACTTTGCACAGGTTACAAACCCTGCAATTGACTCTATTCGTGAGCAAATGATTACATCAACAACGACCTTGTTAGGTGCTGAAGGAAATATACTTCATCCAAATGAATCGAATAGTCATCGTATTCAACTAAAGTCTCCTGTTCTATCAGCAGACCAAATGGATAGAATTAGGGATGTGAATCGATCAAACTTCCGATGTAAGACACTTGATGCTGTTTTTACGAATGATTTAGAAGCAGAATTAGAGGAACTTTGTAATGAAACAGAAGCAGCTATTGAAGAAGGGTATAGCTTGCTCATACTTTCTGACCGGACGATGGGTGTTGAAAATGTAGCCGTACCGCCATTATTGGCTGCTAGTGCAGTGCACCAACACTTGGTTCAAAAAGGCAAGCGTAAAAAGGCAAGTCTAATTGTAGAAAGTGGTGAAATCAGAGAGGTTCATCATTTTGCTGCGTTAATTGGATATGGTGTAGATGCGATCTATCCTTATCTAGCATATGAGACATTCCGCCAAACTGTAGAAGATGGCAGTTTAGATATGGATGTGAATGAAGCTGTTCAAGCTTATCGTAAACATGTAACTACTGGAATAGTAAAAGTTATGTCTAAGATGGGAATTTCAACAGTACAAAGTTACCGTGGAGCTCAAATATTTGAAGCAGTCGGTATCAGTAAAGATGTGATCAATCGTTATTTCACTGGCACGGTATCTCAGCTAGATGGAATCGATTTAAACACCATCTCCAAGGAAGCGAAGATACGTCATACCACTGCTTATGAGGATGTTTTAAGCACAACGTTAGAGCCTGGAAGTGACTTTCAGTGGCGAAAAACTGGAGAGCATCACGCTTTCAACCCACAAACTGTTCATACACTTCAATGGGCTTGTCGTAAAAATGATTACAACATGTTTAAAGAATATTCGAAGGCTGCAAATAAAGAGCGAATCGGATTTTTACGTAATCTATTCACCTTTAAATCAGAGCAATCCGTTCCTATTGAAGAAGTTGAATCCGTTGAAGACATCGTTCGTCGTTTTAAAACGGGAGCAATGTCCTTTGGCTCATTAAGCCAAGAAGCGCATGAAACCCTAGCTATTGCGATGAATCGTCTAGGAGGAAGAAGTAATAGCGGCGAAGGCGGAGAAGATTCAAGCCGCTTCCATCCAGATGAAAATGGAGATTCAAGACGTAGTTCCATTAAACAAATTGCCTCTGGTCGCTTTGGTGTAAGTAGTCACTATCTAGTGAATGCTGATGAGTTGCAGATTAAAGTTGCTCAAGGTGCAAAGCCAGGGGAAGGTGGTCAATTACCTGGTAAGAAAGTTTATCCATGGGTTGCAGATGTTCGTGGTTCTACACCGGGAGTAGGATTAATTTCGCCTCCACCACACCATGACATTTATTCTATTGAAGATCTTGCTCAGTTAATTCACGATCTAAAAAATGCAAACCGAGATGCACGTATTAGCGTGAAGCTTGTTGCTAAGTCTGGGATCGGTACCATCGCAGCAGGAGTAGCAAAAGGATCTGCTGATGTTATATCCGTGAGTGGATATGATGGGGGCACAGGTGCCTCACCAAAAACTAGTATTAAACACGCAGGATTACCTTGGGAATTAGGTTTAGCAGAAACACATCAAACGTTAGTATTGAATAACTTACGTGATCGAGTAGTATTAGAAACTGATGGGAAATTAATGACAGGCCGAGATGTTGCCATGGCTGCGATATTAGGGGCTGAAGAATACGGTTTTGCAACAGCACCATTAGTTGTAATTGGGTGCGTAATGATGCGTGTTTGTCATAAAGATACATGTCCAGTTGGTGTGGCGACACAAAATCCTGAGCTTCGTAAAAAGTTTACAGGTCATGCTGATTACGTCGTTAACTATATGCAGTTCGTAGCAGAAGAGCTTCGTGAGATTATGGCTGAATTAGGTTTCCGTACAGTAGAGGAAATGGTTGGACGTACAGATGTATTAGAGGTAAGTGAAGAAACCCGTGAACATTGGAAAGCTAAATCACTAGACTTAGCGAACCTAGTCTATCAACCAAAAGGTCCAAAAACGTGTAAAAGACAGCAAGATCATAACCTTGATAAATCTCTAGATTTAACGACACTTCTACCTGCTGTTAAATCCTCTATTAATACAGGGAAGCGGATAGAATTATCCTATCCAATCCGTAACACCAACCGAGTAGTAGGAACGATTGTTGGAAGTGAGATTTCCAAACGTTATGGAGAGGAAGGCTTACCTGCGGACACTATCCGCCTAAACTTTACTGGATCAGCAGGGCAAAGCTTTGGTGCATTTATACCACGTGGCCTTTCCCTTCACTTAACGGGAGATGCAAATGATTACGTTGGTAAAGGTTTATCCGGCGGAAAGGTTGTTGTATCCAAACCACAGCAAAGTCCAAGCGCAAGTGACGATGTCATTATTGGAAATGTTGCCCTGTATGGTGCTTCAAAAGGAGAAGCCTACATTAACGGAGTAGCTGGTGAACGATTTGCTGTCCGTAATAGCGGAGCAAACGTGGTAGTTGAAGGAGTCGGCAATCATGGTTGTGAATATATGACGGGAGGACGTGTCGTTGTCCTTGGTGATGTCGGAGCAAACTTTGCTGCTGGAATGTCTGGTGGTGTTGCTTATGTCCTTGCCGATGATAAAGATAAATTTAAGTCTCTATGCAACACAGGAATGATAGAGTTTGAATCATTAGAAGATCCGATGGAAGCGCAAGAAGTCCAAACGCTAGTTCAGAATCATTTTGAGAAAACCAATAGTCTACGTGCAGCGCACGTACTAGAACATTGGGAAATGGCTAAACGAAGTTTTGTGAAGATCATTCCGAAAGACTACAAAAATATGTTAAATAGAATTGAAGCACATCGTGCTGATGGATTAACAGAAGATGAAGCTGTCATGAGTGCTTTTCAAGGTAACCCAACGAAACAGGAGCAAGAAGCAACAGATGCAAGTGATACGCCCCAAGTTGCTTTGAAATAAGAAAGGAGAGAGAGCATGGGTAAATCAACAGGATTTATGGAATATGAACGAGAAGAATCAGTAGAACGCTCAACCCACTCAAGGGTAAAAGATTGGAATGAATATACCGCTCCTTTCTCAGACGAAACATTAAAAAGACAAGGGGCAAGATGTATGGATTGTGGCATCCCTTTTTGCCACACAGGTATTGAGATTAATGGGCAAGCCTCAGGCTGCCCCATTAATAACCTGATTCCTGAATGGAACGATCTTGTTTATAGAGGAAAATGGCAAGAAGCTTTGGAGCGTTTAGAGAAGACAAATAACTTCCCTGAATTCACAGGCCGTGTTTGTCCTGCTCCTTGTGAAGGGGCATGTACAGTAGCGATATCTGATCCTGCTGTGGCAATTAAAAATATCGAAAAAGCTATTATTGATAAAGGGTTTGAAAATGGTTGGATTCAGCCGCGTATTCCTCAGAAACGAACAGAAAAGAAGATAGCCATTGTAGGTTCTGGACCAGCTGGGTTGGCAAGTGCAGATGAGTTAAATCAAGCTGGTCATTCTGTAACCATTTTCGAACGTTCCAATCGTCCAGGTGGTCTATTAATGTATGGTATTCCAAATATGAAGCTGGAAAAGGATATTGTAGAACGTCGCATTAACCTACTTCGCCAAGAAGGTATCGATTTTATAACCAATACCGAAGTTGGAAAAGACATATCTCCAGAAGAGTTGCAGGAACAATATGATTCGGTCATTTTATGTACTGGTGCACAAAAACAACGTGATTTAAGCATTGAGGGGCGTGACGCGAAAGGAATTCATTTGGCAATGGATTACTTAACCGCTTCTACAAAAAACCTTCTAGATGAAGATATGCAAAAGGATGAATATATTAATGTGGAAGGCAAAGATGTCATTGTCATTGGTGGTGGCGATACAGGAGCTGACTGTGTAGCTACAGCTCTTCGTCAAGACTGTAATAGTGTTGTTCAATTTGGGAAGCACCCTAAACAGCCAACCACAAGACCAGAAGACAACATGTGGCCAGAACCACCAAATGTGTTCACATTGGAGTATGCATATAAGGAAGCTGCAGAAACAAAAGGGGAAGACCCGAGACAATATTCTATTCAAACAACCAAGTTCGTAGCAGATGAAAACGGTCATCTTCAAGAACTACACACTGTTCAAACGGAGAAAGTATGGGATGACAAAGGGTTTTATTCGTACCGAGAAATTCCTGGTACAGAGATGGTATGGCCAGTGCAGCACGTTATGATTGCAATTGGGTTTGAGGGACCAGAACAACCATTACTGAAGCATTTTGGTGTAGATACAACTTCTCGAGGCTGTGTAGATGCAGAATATGGAAATTACACAACAAATCTCGAAGGAGTATTTGCAGCAGGTGATGCAAGACGTGGTCAAAGCTTAATCGTATGGGCAATTAATGAAGGCCGTGAAGTTGCGAGAGAGGTAGACCAGTATTTAATGGGGAGTACCGTACTACCAGGGTAAATAGAGGAAAGTTCATCCGCTAGTTGATAAATTTAGACAATTACAAGCGACAAGTAATACTTTTCCATTTAAAAGCAGGTAGTGAACCTTTCACTACCTGCTTTCTTCATGATTTCTTTGTAATATGGAATGAAGTACAGAGCGAAACTTTTCTCGGTCATCATCACTCATTGCTTTAGGTCCCTTTGTTTTCATCCCACCTTTTCGTGCTTGAGCGTTTGCGTGACGAGTGGTTAATAACTGGTCAATGTTTTCTTTTGTAAAAGAGAATCCTTTGTGGTGGATAACGTAACAGCCTTTTCCTAATGCTAATGCTGCTAAACCATAATCTTGGGTGACAATCAAATCACCTTTGTGCGCAAGATGCATTATACGGTAATCCGCAGCATCCGCACCTGTATCGACATAGGTTGTTGTCACCATAGGAGGATCTTCTTCACGGGAGAAGTGCGAAAAACTCTTCACCAACGTTACATAAATCTGAAATTGTTGTGCTTCTTTAATAATAATTTCTTTTACAGGACAAGCATCTGCATCAACATATATACGCATACGACACCTCTTATAATCATTTCAATTTTGTTTAAAAGTGATGGATATAGTTTTGCAAGTTTGTTTATCAACGTTTATTATATAGAGTAGCGTAAATACTCTAAAGATTATACGTTAGAACATGAAACAATAATCGTATAATTCTGTGAAAGAAGGCTAATGATGACTAACTTTAATGTAGGTACTGTTCATGAATTTTCAGTATCTAGAAAAATAGATAATGGGTTCGTGCTTATGAATGAACACGGTGAAGTTATGCTACATGTGAATGATACGAAAGAAACTGTAGATATTGATCAAACAGTAAAAGCTTTTTTATATCATGATAAACAAGGCAAGATAGTGGCTACTACCTATCTTCCTGATATTGATTTTAACACATATGGCTGGGTAGAAGTTGTAGATATGGTCGATAACCTTGGGGTATTTGTAGATATTGGAATCCCTAAACACATTTTAGTATCGAAGGATGACTTACCACTATTAAATCGAATTTGGCCTATTGTTCACGACCAATTGTATGTGTGTCTTCAAACTGATCAAAAAGGACGACTGCTAGCTAAACCTGCTACTGAAAATATTATCGAACAATATGCTGAACCCGCTCCAGAAAGTCTACTAAATAATACGATAAGCGGGCGAGTTTATCGAGCTAACAAAGTAGGCTCCTTTTTGGTAACAGAGGAAGGGTATCAAGGATTCATTCACTACACTGAACGAAAAGAAGAGCCAAGACTTGGTGAGTGGGTGAATGGTCGAATTATTGATGTAAAAAGTGTGGGAACATTAAACATATCATTACGCCCAGTTAAAGAGGAAGCACTAGGAGAAGATGCTGAACAAATTCTAGCTTATTTATCTTCTAATAAAGGCGAAATGACGTTCACAGATAAAAGCTCACCAGATGCAATACGAGACCAATTTAATATCAGTAAAGCAGCATTCAAGAGAGCACTTGGTACACTAATGAAGCAAGAAAAAATTAAGCAAGAAGATGGGAAAACTTTATTGATATCAAAAGAATAAATACCTACTAAACCAACATTCCTTATGGGAATGTTGGTTTTTTGTGCCCTGCATGAGCAAAAGCTTTAGGGTTAAAGTCTTGTTAAGAATGTGCGTATGGAAAGACTGGAAACTTCCTAAAACAAGGAAAAGAAAGTTAATCCATTTGGGTGTTCGTAAGAGGAAAGCATACGAGTGGGCAAACTCAAGGAAAGGCTATTGGCGTGTAGACAATAGCTCAATACTAAATAAAACCCTAAACAATTCCTATTGGAGTCGTTTAGGACTTCGTAGTTTATCGCAACGATATAAATTCTTACGTCAACCTTAAGGAAACCGCCAAGTACGGACCCGTACGCTCGGTGGTGTGAGAGGACGGAGGTTAGTCGCCTCCTCCTACTCGATTTTAATAAATCTTACAGTTACTATTTCATAAACGAGTGTTGACTAGGGTAGGGAAGTATTAGGTTCTAAGTTGGTTGTAAATTGTTACATGTTCTCAACCAAATCCATTTATAATAGATTCGATTTGTTATATTTTTCTAAATAAAGATTCTACATTTATGCAAAAAAACAGACAGATTCGAATATCGATTAACGATTGATAAATTTAATTGGGTGCTATTATTTTTAAGGAAATGTTAGCTATTATATATGTACTAGGCGGTATGAAGAGGAATTTCAATCCTTACTGGTTGTTATTATTGGTGACTCTTGCTCTAACGTTCCTAAGTTTTATTCCTAGTGTGGTCTGGGGAAATTGGTTTAGTGGGATAAATCCTTTCTACTTAGACATGTTTCTTATTCCTGAAAGAAATTTAGTGTTAACTGTTTTGTCAGGAATTCTTATTATTCGTTCTCTAACGCATGAACATACCTAATAACATTCAGTGAAGAACTATCATAATTAGGGGTCCTTCTTTTCATGTATTAATTACTAACAACATTCCTGATTGTGAAGAAAACCAAGATTGCTCATAGAAAATAGTTCAAGACAATATACCTTAATACAAAGGGTGTGTTATGGGAAGTCTGTGTTAATGAAAGAACAGTTGTATAAGGAAAAAGACCGACTCATAGAAGAGATCAAAGCTATACAAACAGAAAGCGGATCCTGGCATCTGTGTTTTGAAAATAGTTTACTCACGGATGCATTTACAATCATTCTTTATAAAACACTTAAGGTACAAGATGGGGCTTTCATTGAAGCCCTTGCAGAACGAATTGCGTCTAAACAATTATCTAATGGGGCTTGGAAACTTTATCCTGATGAAGATGATGGAAATGTATCGCTCACTATTAATGCCTATTATGCATTGTTAACTTCAGGCACGACATCTAAAGAAGATCCTTTGATGAAAAAAGCCTCTTCCTATATTAAAGATAATGGAGGTTTAATGAGAGCTAATACCATAACAAAATTAATGCTTGCCGTAACGGGAAACCTACCATGGTCTAGCTTACCTTCCATTCCGATTGAGCTCATACTTGTGCCTAAAGCATTTCCGCTCAGCTTTTATGATCTTGTTGGGTATGCACGAGTTCACCTAGCTCCGATTCTTATTCTCATGAATTCACAATTCCAACTTAACACAAAAGATACACCTGACTTATCAGATTTACTTTTATATGATTCACGATTTTATGAAGATCTCCGTAACCAGACAAGATTTTTAAAGTCATGGATGAAGGATAGCCTTGTTTATTTGTCTGATTTTCAAGAAAAAGCAAATGACAAAGAGGTTAACAAAGCAAAAGATTATATGTTTGAAAGAATAGAGCCAAATGGTCTCTTGTATGGTTATTTTCTTTCGTCATTTTATATGGTGTTTGCATTGTTAGCCCTTGATTATAAAAAACAAGATTCTCTAATCAGAAAAGCTTTAGTAGGAATGAAAACATTAATATGCTATCTAACACCTCATAGCATTCATATTCAAAATTCACCTTCTACTATATGGGATACAGCTTTATTGAGCTCTGCCCTACAGGTAGCCGGAGTGGACTTTGCTGAAGAGCCGATTCAACGAGCAAATTCCTATTTACTATCAAGGCAACATTTCAGATATGGTGACTGGAGTTTTCATAATTCACATACCCCTCCTGGAAAGTGGGGATTCTCAGATGTGAATACCATGGAACCTGATGTGGACGATACAACTGCAGCCTTACGATCTCTAAAGAAATTGGCGGACGAACAACATAACTATCGCTCGGAATGGAATCGTGGATTGAAATGGGTTCTATCTATGCAAAATGATGATGGTGGGTGGCCTGCATTTGAAAAAAACACCAATAAACGAATACTTACCTTACTCCCAATTGATGGAGCAGACGTAGCGAGTGTTGATCTATCAACGCCTGACTTAACTGGACGAACGCTTCAATTTCTAGGAGACTATGCAAAAATACCTAGAGATCATCCACAAATAAAGAATGGAGTAAATTGGTTGTTAGATCATCAGCGAACAGATGGTTCTTGGAATGGTAGATGGGGAATCTGCTATATATATGGTACATGGGCAGCCGTAACAGGTTTGGAGGCTTCAGGGTTATCAGATACTCATCTCTCATTAAAGTTAGCTAAAGAGTGGTTAGAACGAATCCAGAACGAGGATGGTGGATGGGGAGAATCATGCAGGAGTGATCAGGAAGAAATGTATATACCTCTAAAAGCTTCAACACCTTCGCAAACTGCCTGGGCACTTGAAGCATTGATTGCTATATCTCCTCAACCTACTAGAGTGATAGATAGAGGAATGATAGCACTGTTGAATAGCCTAAAACGAAAAAATTGGACCCACTTCTATCCAACTGGAGCTGCCTTACCTGGGCAATTTTATATTTATTATCACAGCTATAATTATAGTTGGCCTCTTAAAACCATAGCCAGATATTGCAATATTGACATAGCATCACTTAAATAAACATAGGAGAAAGGTTACCTTTCATGTTACAATCCTATTATACAATCATCGAAGGAGCACTATTCATGAATCTAGAAATCTTATCTCCTACAACCGCATCTGGCGCTATGTTTATAGGAGTGTTATTTTCCCTTATCTATGCTATATATATTAAAAAGAAAGAAAGTACAAGTTGGCTTTATTTTTTCCTTGCCTTTAGTGCAGGGGGATTTGCTTCTGGCTGTGCTGTCATTCTTTTAAAATCAATGGAAATAATCAATTAGTATATGAATATGGATGAGGCCTAGGTGGAGAACCTAGGCCTTCTTTCACAATTACCAAATTTCCTTTTAAATTTGGTAATGAACTTTATAGGGGGAAGCCGATGTCCATTCAAAAAAGGATCAGAGATTATGGAGTAAAGATAGGTAAACTAGAAACAGGGCACTACAACTCAATTACAGATGTTGATGGCATATCTGTTGGTCATGTCACTCTTAGCGAGAATGGTACTCAAACAGGTGTTACAGCTATCTTACCTCACCAAGGGAACATATTTAAAGAAAAGGTAATTGCTTCAAGTCATGTGATTAATGGGTTTGGAAAAACAATGGGGACGTTACAAATCAATGAGTTAGGCACATTAGAATCTCCAATCATCTTAACGAATACGTTGAGTATTGGAACTGCAGCAGATGCATTGATTGGATATATGCTAGATCAAAATCCCGAAATTGGAAGAACAACTGGAACAATTAATCCTGTAGTATGTGAATGTAACGACATGCTACTAAATGATGTTCGAGCTAGGTTTATTACTAAGGAACATGTTATACATGCATTGAATAATACATCAAAAGAGGTAAAAGAAGGTTCGGTTGGAGCAGGTACTGGAATGCTTTGTTATTCATTAAAAGGGGGGATTGGAACTTCCTCAAGGTTAATGAAGATGGAGCATGGTACATATACAATGGGGGTTTTTGTGTTAGCTAATTTTGGAATATTAAGTGACTTAAAAGTGAACGGAAAAGCTGTTGGGGAAGAACTGAGAGATTCCATCCTCCAATCGCATGAGGAGAAAGATAAAGGTTCCATTATTGTAATAGTTAGTACAGATCTACCTGTATCTGAAAGACAATTAAATAGGGTTATTAAAAGAACTATTACAGGGTTATCTCGCACGGGTTCTATCATTACAAATGGGAGTGGAGAAGTAGTAATTGGCTTTTCTACAGCTACCAAAATACCTCATAATAAAATCTCAAGTTATATGTCGGTTCCAATGATACATGAGGAAGATATTGATTTAGCATTCAGAGCTGTTGGTGATGCTACTGAAGAGGCAGTTTTGAACTCACTAGTGACTGCAACACATGTAATTGGACGAGATAGGAATGAAAGACCTGCCTTTAAAGACTTAGTTAACGAATATAATATAGAGTTAACTTAGTAGTTAGTCAGTATTAGAGGAGTAATTCTGTCACAAAGGTAAATCAAAAAGTGTTCCTTTTTATGATGCGAAGAGTCTTACCTTAGAAGATGAAAAACCAAGATACTCGAACAACAATGATACCCCCTTAAGGTATCATGGATTTATATTTTATGTGATTAACTATTAATAAGTCTTATCAAAATAGGGGGGTTAAAGTACATAATTGTATTAATTGTACTACATGAAAGATTCCATTTATATTTGGAGATTTTACCTTCATTCTATTAATATTCTTATTATTAGAAAATGATAATATTTCAAAGGTATTGGTATTGTTTTAACTTTGGTGAGTGTACCTGTTCTCTATTTTCTTGAACCCTTACTGGTTAAATTTAAGAAAATTGCAAAGCTACAGTTGCCTTAAATAGTTATAGTAAATATAAAATCTGTTGTTGATAAATACAAAGGCCTTTACTTTTTCTGCAAATATAATACTTTATTGTATTGGAACAATAAAGACATGAAAAAGTCGTATTGGTAAAAGAAAAATTCATATACACTAGTATATAAGATAATTCTCTTAATCTGAATGGAGGTTTTTACGTATGAACTCAGGTGTAAAGGAACCCTCATTTTTTTACTCTGAAGCCTCAAAAGATTACATTAAAGATATGACAACACAGTACTGGGAAAATGAAGTGAATGAAGTCATTCATAGGGCGGACTTGGCTTGTGATAACACGTTCATCTTTACACACAGATGGGATATGGAGCGTTGTGAGACACCCATTTCTTTTTCTGACTCAATCGATTGGACATACCAATATAAGGGTGATTTTGAATGGACAGTAAATCTGAATCGGGCTAGATTCATGGCTGAATTAGGTCAATCCTATTGGTTAACAGACGATGAAAAGTACGTTTCCGCTTATATTCGGTTAATGAACGACTGGTTAGCGCAGAACCCACTCACAGAAAATGAAGTTCATGAAAGTAAAGACAGAAAATACAATGTAAAAGATACATGGCGGAAGCTAGATAGCGGAATTAGGATAACAAACTGGATAAAAGGATATTATTGTGTGAAATCTTCAGAGCAATGGGGGCGTACGGAAGAGGAAACCTTCCAACATGCTCTATCTTTGCATGGGATGTATCTACATATAGCTTACCTCCCACATGATCAGCAGAGTAATTGGGGATTTCTTGAAACCAATGGGCTTTTTCAGATAGCTATGTTATTTCCACATCTAGAGAGCACTGAAAAATGGTTAGAAGCAGCAGTTACAAGATTAGAGGGCATGTGTAAACTCCAGGTATTTGAAGATGGCATGCATAATGAACAAAGTCCCATGTATCATCATGAAGTTCTTCATTGCCTGTTTGAATGTGTATTACTAGCTAAGAAGAATGATTATTCACTACCTTGTACCTTAGAACGCTCTCTTCATAGGTTATTTACTGCATCACTTGCATTTGTGAAACCAAATGGACATCAACCGATGATTAGTGATAGTGATCATACAGATATCCGTGATGTATTAACACGTGGATCAGTTTTATTTGAGAATGGGGAATTTAAGCATCAAGCGTATAGTGTATTGGATTTTGAAGGAATATGGTACTTCGGTAAAGAAGGATTCAGCTTATACGAAAGACTAAATCCAGTAGAACCTTCCTTTTGTTCCACTCATTTTGACCAAGCCGGCTATTCTATCATGAGAAGTTCATGGAAATCGGACGCTCAATATGTATTATTTGATGGTGGCCATATGGACATCATTCGAGCACATGGTCATGACGATTTTCTCCATTTTGACTTATGTTCAAACGGAGCGGATTTTTTAATAGATACAGGTCGATACACTTATATGGAAAATGAGGACCGAAGATATTTTAAAGAATCCACCCAACACAATACAATTAGCGTGGATGATCAAACGATTTCTACTTATGTGGATTCATGGACATGGGAGAATATAGCTCAACCTGTTGATCGTTATTGGAAATCTACGGATCTTGTTGACTATGTTCAATCAGGACATAATGGCTATTTGCGATTAGAAAGCCCTGTCGAGGTTAAGCGTCAATTGATGTTTATTAAACCTTATTACTGGATCTTAGTTGACACATGTTCTTCCCATGATACTCATGAATATAAACAACATTTTCATTTTAGTGAAGATAATGATGTTAGGGTTGAAGACGATGGGAAAATTCATTCTAAGGCTAAAAACGGTGCTGAACTTACTATGATTTCACTTCATTCTGGTATAGTCTCAACAGAGTCATGTTGGACTTCTAGAGATTATAATCACAAAAATAAATCTACTAAAGTTACTTGCTCTCAAGAAGGAAAAGGGTTAGTTAAATTTGTATCGGCAATTGTCCCCGATTCAACCATGGAAAAAACTCCGTTTACGTTAAAAGAAATAGATGTATTCGACACGAAAAATCAATTATTCTCAAAACAAGCAGTTACAGCAGTTGAAGTGACGAGAGGGATAAATCAGGAAGTACTATTATTTTCCCATGCCGGGCCTAATAGCTTTCAATTTAGTGGATGTCACATGGCAGGGGAAATTCTCTTTTCAAGAAAGTCACCTACAGCCTACGAAGACATTATTAAAGTATAAGGATTTCAAAAAAAGACATATAAAGGACAGCATGATAATGAATCTATATTAATAGAATCATCACTAAGGTGGTGATTCTTTTTTTGTCTAAAATTAAGAAACCCTATTATTCCTAAGGTTTGCTATAAAGCAAGTTTTTGTTACTTAATAATTTCTTAAAAAGGAAGGTGATAAGGAGAATGGAATACACAAAACATTCGTATAGATCGGTAATGACGGTCTTTTTACTGTTTATCTCCATGTTCTTTTTTTGTATGACGAACGTAGAGGCATCTGGGAATTTAACCATTGATTCTCATCAAAATGGAGATACGTTAGATGAGGATACGGTAAGGGTATCTGGATCATATACAAACGTTACTAGCATACACTTACTTATTAATGGTTCAACGAAACGACCTGTCGTGAATTCTGGCGACGGAAATTGGTATTATGATTTGGATACATCCACTTATAACGGTGATATCGAATTACTGGCAACTGGAACCGACATTGAAACAAGATACACTATATGGTCTAACATAGTAAATGGCTATATCATCAACCCTTCTGCAGATACTCCATTGGTTAAAATCATAAGTCCTGGTGATGGATCGCAATTGCTTCGTGAAAAGACAAAGGTAAAACTATCTGTAGAAGCAGTAAACGAACTAGCATCGGTGGAAATCAGGGTAAATGGTAGTGAATGGATGAGAACAAAGCATAAGAATGATGGGTATGAATATAAATGGGAAATCCATCAAGACAATCAGACCTATAGTTTAGAAGCTAGAGCTACTGATATGGAAGGCAATGTTGGCTACAGTGCTACAACTTATGTATATAGTGGAGAAGGATCACAGGAAGCCACCCAATTTATTAATCAAAACCGAGCCATGTGGATTTGGGAAAATGCATCTTACAATTTACTTTATAATGAAGGATCACGACATGTATTAGATGCCATGGCAAAAGACACAAGTACGTTCGGACAGGATGAGATCACCACGTTATATTTAGGTGTCGATCGTTACTTTGGAGTTGATATGTTAGAAGACGAACGTGATCGAGTTCGCAACCTTGTAAGTTGGGCTCATGATAATGGATATAAAGTACATGCATTAATTGCAGGAGGAACATCACCTCCCTATTTTGGTGCCTATGAACGCTATCATGATATAGCCATTCAAGAATTTGAAAACATTTTGAACTATAATCTTTCCTCACAAGAAAATGAAAAATTTGATGGAGTAAATATTGATATTGAACCTTATATTGCCCCCGAATTCAAAACAGATAAACCCTCTTTACAACTTCAATATTTAGATCTTTTACAAATATTCATGAATAGAAAAGAAATAGCTGGATCCGGTCTTTTTGTTGGTGCTGCCATTCCAAGGTGGTATGATAGTTCACCAAATGCAGAAGCCATTACTTGGGGTGCCTCGAATCAAACAAAAGAAACAAAATGGTTATCAGAGCATATTCAAGATATTGTCGATTACATTTCCATTATGGATTATCGCGATACAGCAGATGGTTCAGCAGGTATTATTGCTCAAGCACAAGGAGAAATCGATTATGCCAATGAAATCGGAAAGCCTAATTCGGTCGTCATTGGAGTCGAGACGAAAGATATAGCTGATGGCGGAGACCCTGAAGTTATTAGTTTTCGAGAAGAAGGTCGAACGTATATGGAAGCTGAGTTGGATAAAGTTGAAAACGCTTTCTCGGGGGATGTTTCATATGGAGGTATTGCACTTCACCATTATGATACCATTCGTTATTTACCATCTGAGTGGAGTCCTGATGCTGTTTATTGGAAACCACCTGAAGATTCCATAGATCCATCACCTGTCTCTTCTGAACCTGTAGCTACTGCTTTAGATTACCAGAGTATCTCAATAACTTACGGAAGAGCTTATGATAATCAAGAAGTAGAAGAATATTATTTTTATCGAAGTACATCTCCAGATTTTGAAGCGAATGATTCCAATTTAGTGGGTTCCTCTAGAAGGCTTGATTATACGGATGAAGGACTGCTAGCCAAAACACAGTATTTCTATAAAGTTGCTGCTATAGATGTGAATGGAAATATAGGCCCTTCATCAAGTGTTACATCAGCTACAACTAGTGAAACTGAATTAAAGCCCCTCATCATAAAACATGCAAGTATTCAGTATGACGGAACCAAGGGGACCGTGTCCTTACAAGTGATTGATAAGGATACATCAGAAGGAGTGATGAGTACTGTAGGTGGACGTTTTACAATGTTAAGTGGTTTATATATCAATACTGAAACGGATTCTCAAGGTTACATCACGTTTTCATCTGAGAATCTTCCCAATGGAAAAGGACAATTAGGTTTTAAAGTAAATCGAATTCTCTCAGAAGGGTATTATTGGGCTTCGGCTTATGATGAATATGATCAACTATCAACAGAATGGGTGAAGAATACCATTCCAGTTCAGGAAGATGCTCATGTTCGAAGCGGCTCATATGGGGATGAGAACTATGGAGCAGCGCCGCTTTTAGAAATAAAAGATGTATTGGATACAAAATCGAGTAACTATGATCGATCCACCTATCTCAAATTTGATCTTTCCTCCGTTCAAACATCTAGTGTTTCAAATGGGCTACTACATTTTTACGTAAATTCAGGAGTAACCGATGCAAATGTGTCAAAGGTACCCATGACTATTACTGGCATTACTGATGATGGGTGGAGTGAGGATACAATAACATGGGACACAACTCCTTCCAACCAAGAGGGGACATTAATTGGTGAAGTAGATATTGTATCTAAGGGATGGTATAGCATAGATATAACGGATTATGTGAATAGTGAATTGAATGATAAAACGATTACCATTCTCTTATCAGATAAAAACGCTACGGACCGGACTATAAGTATTCAAAGCAAGGAAAACACATATTCATCGTATCTAGACATTTACTGATAGTGTAGAAAAGTTGAAGGTTCCTTTTTTATGCATAATAGAACGCATGGGGTTTAAGTATGAGCCCCCATGCGTTTTTTTATTTTGGTGTTGTGTATTTTTAGAAACACTCTATTGCTTCATAGTTTTCTACAATCCAATTCGTTTGCGATATTGTGTTGGTGTTAAGCCTGTGCATTTTTTAAAGGTTTTCGTAAAATGGGGATAATCTCCATATCCAATAGCTTCTGCGATCTCATACGTCTTATAAATAGGATTATGCAGCAGGTCTTTTGCTTTCTCTATTCGCTTCTTCGTGATGAACTGTTTGAAACTTATTCCCATTTCTTGTTTAAACTCCATACTGAAGTAGGAGGGAGACATATCTACTAGATTCGCAACTTCTTGCAAGGATACATTTTCTTTAGTGAAGTGTTCTTCAATGTACGAAACCACAGTTAAAATGTTTTTTCTATGACCATATTTCCTCTTTTCTTTTACCGTATTGATGATTGATTCACAAAGGTTCACCATAAAATCTTTCATATTCTTCTCTTTATCAGGTAATGATCTCTCATCTATACAGGGGAGGTCACTCATCCGTTCAGTTTGATTTTTTAATTCACCTTTCATATACGTTATTAAATCCGTATATAGCCGCTTCATCGTTTGCTCTTCTACTTGTTTGTTCAATAGTTGCTGGTGAATCTCTTCCATTTTAGTACGTACATGTTGCTCTTCTAATAACCATATATGACTAACGAGTTCTTCAGCAAATACTTTTACGTTCCAGAGCCATTCACTTCGTTCTTTTGAAGCTTTATCTTTTGTTTCAAGATGGTGATAAACCTTTTGTAATGACGCTAAAAATTGGTCCGGTTTAATCGGTTTTAAAAGAAAATCAACTACCCCAAAGCGGAGGGCCGTTTGTGCATATTCAAATTCATCATAGCCAGAAACAACGATAAATTGGGTGTGATTATTCATTTCTTTAACCTTTTGAATAAAAGAAAGTCCATTCATTTTAGGCATACGAATGTCTGTTATGACAAGATCGGGAGATAGGTCTGTACATAGTTGAAGGGCATCTTCACCATCAATTGCTTCGCCAACTAATTCAAATCCTGTTTGGTTCTTAAGAATTAGTGCATGGATGCTACGTTTAATAAGCTTTTCATCATCAACTGTAATAACCTTATACATCATCTATGCCTCCTTCATTTGCTTTTCCACTGCAAAGGGTAAACGTACTTCTATGACGGTGCCTGTCTCATCAGACTTTTGTATAGATAAACCATAAGGAAACCCGAATTGAGTGCACAAACGTTTGTGAACATTCATTAACCCTATACGCTTGGTAGATTTTTGGGGTTCAGGTGGATCAACATTATGAGTGAACGCATAGTTGTATGTTTCGATCGTATCTGGTGACATGCCTTTTCCTAAATCAACAACGAACACTTGATAATAATAAGTCGTTTTCTTCCCATAGATGCCAATAAATTCAGGGGCTAATTGATGCTCTTCATAACCATGAATGAACGCATTTTCTAGAATAGGTTGAAGGGTTAATCGAGCAGTTATAACATCTTGTAAGTCAGAATCATTTAGATCATAAATGACACGAAGCTTTTCGAACCGTTCTTGTTGTATTTGTAAATAGGATTTAATTTGTGCCATTTCTTCTTGGAGGGTTACCACTTTTTTTGTATTACTTACATTATATCGGAACATATCTGCAAGAGAGGTTGTCATGTTACTAATGGTTGGTTGATTCTCAATAATCGCATAGGAGTTAATAATTTCTAAGGTGTTGTATAAAAAGTGAGGATTGATTTGTGATTGCATAGCTTGCAATTCCGATTCACGGGTTCTTAATTCCAATTCCTTTTCTTTAAGTTTTGCAAGATGAACTTGTTCTATCAATCGATCAAGTTCTGTAGTCATGGTATAAAAGCTTTCATAAAGATCGCTCACTTCATCATTTTGATAAAGAGGAAATGGTTTCTTTCGTTCGAGATTTAGATTGCCAGATTCAGCACTTTTCATTAACTTTTGTAGATTCTCTAATGAATACGTTAACGAAAAAGAGAAGCCACCTACAAAAAATAGGGCTGCACCAATTAGGATTAATCCTACCCATATCGTAGAATTACGCAGTTTAATTAGGTTACCCATAATCCTGTCCATCGGTACACTGGCGATGAGTCCCCATTTTAATTCAGTATTTGGAAATTCCTCATGAACTAATAACGTATTTTCTTTATTTTCTCTTTGAACAGAAATGTTTGATTGGAAGGAGTGAGATATGGATGTTGTGCCTAACAACTCTTCATTAGAATGATACATAATCTTGTGGTGTTCATTAACTATCCAGACATTATTAAAATGGCTAAGGGTTACCTCATTGATAATTTTAGCTAGTTGGTTTAACTGCAAATGAATGATTAGTAATCCAGTTGTCTCATAGGTTGTTTTATCATACAGCTTCCTAACTATTGGTATTACAGAAGTATGTTGTATCTTTTCTACATCTAACACTTCATAGGTATCGAACGAATCTACTTTCTTCCATAGCTCGATATTTCTGTTGCGAATCTCATCCATATCCAAAAATGTGTTTACTTGGCTGTAATTGTTTACTTGCATGACATTTTTATTAATGAGTGATATACCAAATATATCCGAACGACCATTAAGAATAGATGCAAAAGCTTCTTCCTGTATTTGTTTAGAGAGTTGAAAAGTCGTGAATTTGTCTTTAGGTTGAGGCTGTAAATCTACATATTGTTTAACTTGTAGATTAGTCTGGAAGGGGGCAGTAGCCTTTTTAAGGTCTTCTAAATAGAAATTTAGATATTGATTGGTTTGGTTTAATAGGTGTTGACTATATTGAATAGCATTTTGTTCAAGGGAAGATGTGGTTTTTTCATACCAAAAATAACCGAATAGAATAAGGGGAGCACATACGAAAAAAAGGATGACAAAAAATAGCTTGGACTTAATGGACGTACGTTTAGTAAATGGAATATACATGTAAATCCCCCTTATATACGACATACTGCATATGATTGGCATGGAAGGTAGGAGCAAGATCAACGAAATCTAATTACAGAAAATTCTTTATTTTCATTTTATTGAAAAAAACACAAACAATCAAATGAAATTACATTCTCTTATAAAAAAAACAGAGTAGTATTAAGTTTGAAAGCGTTATCAATAAACGAAGGGGGAATTTTAACATGTCTAAGGTAAGATGGCCTCGGCTAGTGTTGTATTTGTTTGCTCTATTTGCTCTAGTGCTATCCGCTTGTTCTAACCAAACAGAAGGGGACGCTGAGCAAGATGGAGACAATGATTCTACTAGTGAAGAACAAGTTAAAATTACGTTAGGATTTTATTCTTCTGGAAGTGCTGATCAAAAAATGGAAGAGCTTATTAACAAATTTGAACAAGCACATCCCAACATCAAGGTGAAAACTCAAAACGCTCCTTATTCTCAATTCTTCCAAAAATTAGATACGCAAATCGCAGGTGGTACCGCTCCTGATGTCTGGTTATCAGATGGGGTGTTTGTTCAAAAGTATGCTGAACGAGGGGCTGCAAAGGATTTAACGGAATGGATCAATAATGACTTAAACAAGGACGAATATTACGGCTTAGATTTTAACAAGGATGCTGACGGTAAGTATTGGGCTGTCCCTCAGGGAATTCAAATTGGTGCCCTCTTTTATAATAAAGATATGTTTGATAAAGCAGGTGTAGACTATCCGGATGATAGTTGGACATGGGATGATTTAAAGGAAGCGGGAGCTAAGTTAACATTAGATGCTAATGATAACGATGCCAATGCTTCTTCCTTTGATACAAGTACAGTGAAACAATTTGGTCTTACATTTTTTAATATAACCGAAGGCTGGATGCCAGTATTGAAATCATATGGCGGTGGTGTCCTTGGGGATGAGTTAAAGAATTCCATTGTGGACTCTACCGAAAACAAAGAGGCTATGAACTGGATTGTAGATGGAATGGAACGAGGGATTTTAACTGATCCCGCTGATCTTCAAGCTTTCCAAAGTCCAATGTCTCCTTTTCCTAGTGAAACAGCTGCGATGAGAATTGGCATTTATGCTCGAGTACTTGCGGCAAATGAAACAGGTGTAAATTATGATGTTACCGTTCTACCAAAAGGTCCAAGTGGAGAGCGTTTCTCGCCAGTTATTGCAAACTCCTGGATTATCAGTGAGAGTGCTTCTGATGCGAAAGCACAAGCTGCTTGGGAATGGATCAAATATTGGGTAACAGAAGATAAAGTTCAAAGAGAATGGGCGGAACTTGGGGAAGCAGTTCCTGTTAAAAAGTCTGTAGCTAACTCTGATTTATTCTTAGGATCTGGTGAAAAACCTGAGAACAAGCAGGCTTTCTTAGACAGTTTTGATTTTGCAGGTACGCTTGATGTAAATGCTGTATGGTCTGAATGGGTGAAAGTATTTGGAGATAACGTAAATCGTGCCTTCTTAGGTGAAACGAGTGTTGATGATGCCTTAGAGGAAGCGGATCAAGAAGTTCAGAAGGTGCTAGATGAATTTTATAACAATCAATAATGCTAGATAAATAGATATAGAAAGTGTGTGGCAATTATGGCGAATCCTTCGAAAATCGAACATAACAAGCCAACCCAACCAACAGAACCTAAACAAAAGAAAAGGTTAACTCATGAGGGGAAATGGGGATTGATTATGATTTCCCCTTATCTTATTCACTTTGTAGTATTTATAGCGTTTACATTACTTGCTTCTTTTTACTTTAGTCTCTCTAAATACGATATGTTAAATGCTCCAGAATTTATAGGCATCGGGAATTACACTAAGCTTGTCAATGATCAAGTGTTTTGGCAAGCATTAGGAAATACCGTTTATTTTACGGTTTTATTTGTACCAGCCCAAACAATCCTTGCTCTAATATTAGCTGTTGCACTGAATCAACAGCTAAGAGGATTGAAGTTATTTAGGATGGCTCACTTTATTCCTGTCATTTCTTCCTGGACGGTCGTTCTATATGTCGCGGATGCAATATTTAATCCTAGATTTGGTTTAGCGAATACGGTTCTTTCTAAGATAGGTATGTCTCAACAGCAATGGCTGAATGATGAAATGCTGGTGATTCCTGTATTAGTGGTTGTGGCAGTTTGGAAAGGAATTGGTTATATGATGGTAATTTTCTTAGCTGGACTTCAGAATGTTCCTGAAGATCTCTATGAAGCAGCCGAAATAGAAGGGGCAGGTGTTCTCAAGAAGTTTAGGCACGTAACCATTCCGTTAATCTCTGGTACCACGTTTCTAGTATTAGTACTAAGTACGATTACGACCTTTCAAGCATTTGAACAAATATATGTGATGACGGGGAATGGGGGAGATATAACAGCTGCTGGAGGACCGAACAATTCCAGCATGGTACTCATGTTGTATTTATTTCAACAAGGATTTGCTTTCTTGAAAATGGGTTATGCTTCTGCCATTGCTTGGGTGCTGTTCATCATCCTATTTATTATCACATTGATTCAAGTGAAGCTTCAAAACAAGTGGGTTCACTATGAAAAATAGTGTAATCAGTAGAGGTGTTTCTATATGAAAAATCCAAATAATAAGCGAAGGATTGTAAGTTATCTCATCATCCTTATAAGCTCCTGTATCATGCTTACTCCTTTTATCACTGCTGCAATGAATTCATTAAAATCCTATAAGCAGTACACGGCTATACCAGTAGAATGGATTCCAAACCCATTTCAGTGGCAAAACTATGTAGAAGTATGGAAAATGACCGATCTTGGAACATATGGAGTGAACAGCTTAATTGTAACAGTTCTTTCTGTTGCTGGAGCATTACTTTCCTGTTCTATGGTAGCCTATGCTTTTGCCAGACTAGAATTCCCCTTTAAGAATTCGCTATTTATTATGGTGCTAGGTACGCTAATGATTCCACCAGTTGTCATGATTATTCCGCAATTCATTATCTTTAAACACATGGGTTTCCTAGACACGCTTGTGCCACTATGGATTTTGGAGTGGCTTGCCCAGCCATTTGGAATTTTTTTAATGCGACAGGCTTTTCTATCTATTCCTAAAGAATATGAAGAAGCCGCCAAGTTAGATGGGTGCACTCCATTTCAAACATATTGGCGTATATTCCTTCCTATGTGTAAACCCCAATTAGCAACACTAACCATCTTTACATTTATGACAAAGTGGAATGAAATCATGGCACCTGTTATTTATCTATCATCAGAAGAGAAATTCACTCTACCTATTGGTGTGTTGTCCTTGCAAGGAGCGTGGTTTGGAAAAGAACAGTATTTGATTGCTGCAGCGTTAATGACACTAATACCAATCTTGATTGTGTTTCTGTTTACTGAAAAATTCTTTGTCAAAGGAGCAAGTTCTTCTGGGTTAAAATAAATAACCGGAAGGCTTGCCTCTTTCTGTTGAACGAAGGGAGAATCTTCATGACGAATGTGTTGATTAATACTGTGTTGTTAGAAAAAAATAGATGGCGCGAAGCTAGAAATCCTTCCTTAGAAGTTAGTGAGTGGTTATCTCGCTTTCATGTGGATGGATTTACTGGTATCGAGTTATGGGAAAACCATGTACTAAAAGCTTCTAATCAAGAAATCAGGAGATTAGAACAAAGTAAGCTCCCCGTTCAGGTGTATAACTCCTATGTTCGTTTTGATGACGGTTACGAAACAGAGAGATTACAAGCAGCCAAAATGATTCAACGGTTACAACCTCAATCTGTGAAATTTAATCTTGGAAATAATACGAAGGAGATAGACACTTATCTAAAAAACCTTGAATACTGGGCAAGTCAACTACCTAGTGAGTGCCAATTACTGTGTGAATGTCATCCTGGTACAATCATGGAAGATCCAAGAATGGCAAAAGATATATTCACTGAATTAAACAATAGTAAATATAAAGCAATCATTCATCCTTTTCATAAAAATACTGATCTTCAAGCTTGGTTTGATTATGTAGGAGCTAGAATTAGCCACGCTCATGTCAGTGTATTTGATAATGGAACCTTCTTCACTTTAGAAGAACGTTCTCCATTTGTAAGGAATCGTTTTGATCAGTTGAAACGAAATGGATTTAAAGGCTCCTATTCCATTGAGTTCACGTCTGGCGTTGCAACAGAACGAGAATCAATTGAACTAGTTTACCAACATGCTGTACAAGATAAAGATTTTCTCATTAAATTACACAATGTAGGACAAAGGAGTTAAAGCAGTGATATATACAGTATGTATCATAGGTGCAGGGAACATTGCTCAGGAGCATTTAGAAGCTTTAAAAAACCTAGAAGAAGTAAGAGCAGTTGCCATAGCTGATAAAGAATATGACAAAGTCAAGCGTGCGAGTTCATTATTTCATGTAAATGGATATACCGATTATAAAGAGATGATTAAGCAAGAATGTCCTGACATTACTATTATTACGTTACCTCATTTTTTGCATAAAGAATCAGCAGTGTTCTGCGCAGAGCAAAAGAGTCATATATTACTTGAAAAACCAATGGCCCTTACCGTTTGGGAATGCAAAGAAATCATCAAAGCAACAGAAAAAAATGGTGTTAAGTTAATGGTAGGTCATACTCAGCACTATTTTATTGAAAATATAGTATCAAGAAAAATCATTCAATCTAGAGAACTTGGTGAATTAGTTCAAATAAATGAATCGAGACACATGCATTATTTCACTCCTGAAAGGCCTAAATGGTTCTTGGAGAAAGAAAAAGCGGGTGGGGGAGTCATGATGAATTTAGGTGCCCACTCTGTTGATAAAATCCTATGGATGACAGACTCATTTATTAGCACTGTTCGCGCTACATTAACTTATCATTCCAAATATGATGTGGATGCTAGTGCATTAGTATGGGCTGAAACATCGACCAATATTCCAATTACGATTTCAATATCAGGGTATAAAGGTGCCAGGCAACATGTCACTGAACTAATTTTCAAAAATGGCATGGTGAAAGTAGAAGTTGGGAAAGGAGTATGGATAGCAAAAGATGACCATTATGAAACATTTCCTTTACCAGAACAACTACCAGTATTTCAAGGACAAATACTTGACTTAGTCGAAGCGATAAAAGGGAAGCAAGATTTGGAGTTAGATGGAGGATATGGTGTTTCTATTGTGCAAGTGCTAGAGTCGATATACCAATCTGATGCTCTTAAAAAGCCTATCCAAGTAAAAAACCAATAGAATCAGTAACAGATTCCATTGGTTTTTGTATGTAAAGATTAAAACGAAGGATAATTAACGCTTTGTATATAAGAGAATAGCTACAATCATTAATCCCATCCCAGCAATTCGTTGCCAATCAAGGGGAATTTGTTTCATTCCAAGCCATCCGAAGTGATCGATTAAAGAGCTCGTAATTAGTTGCGCTGTGATTAGAGTAAATATAGCAGCTCCAACACCAACTCTAGGTACTGCTAATACCATCGTGCTTACATAAAAAGCTCCAAGAAGACCACCAAGTAGTTGCCATTTTGGAACTTGGAATACTTGTAGAAGGTTACCTTTTCCAAAGAACAACATTATCAAGAACAATGCTACTGTACCAACAAGAAAGGAAACAAAGGCTCCCTCGAAAACACCTACTTTTTGGCCTAGACCGCCATTAACGGAGGACTGGACTGAGACGGCAATACCTCCAATAAATATAAGAAGCATCATAACCCATTGCATGTATAGTTCCTCCTATCTAGTTTTCTATCATTATAGAAGTATGCTTGTCTAACATAACGTATTTTTAAAGAAAAGTGTGGTAAAATGCTTGAAAAGGTTTATTCGAGTCTATTAATTGGTTTGGAGTAATACTTGGGAGATGAAAGGGGGGAATGAAAAGATGTTGGAGAATGTTGACCTCACATTACAAATCAGTGATAAAAAACAATATAAAAAGGAACTTAAACAATCACAATTGGAATTACTTAAACTACAAAGGTCATTGATTGATAACCAAATAGGTTGTTTGATCGTATGTGAAGGGTGGGATGCTTCGGGTAAAGGAGGGGCGATAAAAAGATTGACTAGTGGTCTTGATCCCCGTGGATTTGATGTTCATTCCATCGGTGCTCCTTCCATTAATGAGAAAAGACATCACTATTTAAAACGGTTTTGGACTAAAGTACCACCTTATGGAAAAATCACTATCTTTGACCGCTCCTGGTATGGTCGTGTCTTGGTTGAAAGAGTAGAGAATCTGGCTACATCAGCCGAATGGTTCAGAGCATTTCAAGAAATAAATCAATTTGAAAATATGCTTACAGAAGACCGATACGTTGTGGTTAAGCTTTGGTTTCATATATCGAAAAATGAGCAACTTAGACGATTTGGTGAACGAGCGGCAAACCCACTTAAACAGTGGAAGCTAACAGATGAAGACTGGAGAAATCGTGCTAAATGGGACGACTATGAAATGGCTGTAGAAGACATGCTTGACCGCACATCTACTCAAGCAAGTCCTTGGCATGTGGTTGAAGGAGAAGACAAACTTCATGCACGTGTGAAAACGAATCAAGTGGTTGTAAAAGCAATTAAAGATAAAATAGCAATCCTTAGTAACACTTGAATAGAGTTTGGAGTTTCATATACTGTATATTAGACGGGCGTGTTCTCCTTCTTTTGAGGGAAGTTCTCTAAGCCTATCTAATCTTTCTAAAAATTCAACATCGCAATCACATCTAGGTCCCTTGGAGCGGTAACAAAGATCATGTGCTCGACACGCAGCATCTACTGCATTTATTGGACCTTGGGGACCGCTACAACCAGGTCCACACCAATTATACTCAGGGAATAGACATAACCTTGATTTAATGGGAGACCGATAAGGTTTTCTTCTTTTCAACTAAGTTCTCTCCTTACACGGAAATTCTTATTGAAAAAGGTTTCGAGAATAGAAGCTTGAAAAAAATACACCTTCACAAGAGAGAAGGTGTATTCATTGTTCTTACCTGTTACCTAGCTACATACATTCGTTAATAACGGGAGTGTACCTTACTGGATTTACCAGAGAAAAGCGGAAGCTAAAACAACTCCAGTAAGGGCACCTAAGGCAAATGGAACACCAAATCCACCATAACCAAATCCATAAAATCCATAATTAAATCCTCTTGGACCGTCTATCGGCCTTATCCATACATGCGTTCTTGTTACTCTGGTGATTTCTCCTACATGGGATCTGCCATCTCGGCATGTTATACGAACGGGTTTACCATGATATCTGCAGCACACATGATAAAAATCTGGTCCAGACATACATACCCTCCTTTTATTCTATACATGATTGTACCTACTGCTAACTTATGTGAGTTTTTGTATTTTGGATTGGACACGAGCATAGCTTACAGGATAATGGGTAAGTACCTAATTTTGTTTCATCAAAGGAGAGGGCAAGTTGTCCATAATGGAAACGTCTCTATGGTTAAATGATTTTACCAAGGCATGTAAAGGTAATACATTTCACTTAGAAAATCTCTTTCGAATTCAATGTGAAACTTTATGTTATCCTATTGAACAATATGAAAGTGATATACAAGGTGAAGAATTGCAATTTTTTTTATTGCAGTATGGTTTATTTGAACCTGTTGAATATGAGTATTTGGAGCAAACTTTAAAGAATTTAAGTAGAATGCATATCTGGAGTGTAGTTGAAGAGGAATATCATCGTTTAAAAAGGTTGTGGAATGGACCTGAAGTGAATGTGTTCATTTTCCCAATAAAACAGGCTCATCTTCCTGAATGTAAAAGGATAGCTTCTAAAAATGGTGTAACTTATAAGCAATCTATCTTTTTGTTTTTATCCCCATTTCTTGTCTTGAATGAAGTGCGAGCGCTTTTCGCACATGAATACCATCACATATGCAGGTTATCCACTTACAATAAGATGAAAGTTGAACCTGCTCTTAAAGATGTCATCATACTTGAAGGTCTTGCCGAGCATGCAGTAAAACAACTGTATGGAGAGAAATGGTTAGGTCCATGGCATAATCGCTATCCATTTGAAGCAATGAAAGAATTATGGAAACATTATTATTTACCAAATTTAAATATTACTAATGAAAGAGCTCAGTCTATATTTCTATATGGTGAAGAAGGTACATTGTTCCCTAAGTGGATCGGTTATGCAGTAGGATACGAAATTGTTGACTCTTACCATACTAAACAACAGTGTCATTACAAAAAACTTCACACACTGCCAACTGAAGAGTTAATTAGAGGTTCAACATTAGGATCAACATAACAAAATATTGAACATTTGATTTTTTGCATATTGTGAAAAATATATATGTCACTTAAATACAACACCGAAATACACGGTATCCTATATGTGAAGCATACGTTTCTGTTATGTGGGCATGTTTATCCCATATATCATAATCTTCTAGTGTTATATCATTGGATATGTTCATATCAGTTATTTCTGTATTATGAAGACTTGTAATAGTGGGTAAAACTTGAATGTTTGTAAATCCAGATTTGTTTAATTTATCTAACCATTGATCTTCCGTTAATACATGTTGAATTCCGTAAACTTCCTCGATTGTAGATTTGATTTCCTGTTCTAACTCCTGGTTTGCAATCATTTCAATCAACAGACAACATCCTTTTCGTTTAACAACTCTATTTATCTCAGCTAAGGTTTTGGAGATGTCCGTAAAAGCTATAACAGATTCAGCCAAAATCATATCAAATGAAAAATCCTTAAATTCGAGATTCTGTGCATCACCATGAACAATGTGTACTGGCAATGAAGTTGTATCAAACCGATTGTTTGCTTTTTGCACCATTAATGGGTGATTATCAAGTGCAGTTACTTCACAACCAAATGTTGTACTAATGTATTCGGCAGTTTGACCTGTTCCACAGCCAAGGTCCAATACTTTCATGTCAGGGTGGATATTTTCCATCGCAAAAATTTGCTTGGTGAGAGGCAATCCTCCAGGATGGGCACCACCGATACCAAATTTCGCTAAAATATCTAAGTAATCATTGCTCATATATTCCACCTCTTTATTTTACTAATGTACCATTATGTGATATTGACCTATCTTGACAATACTATATGCTCCCCATTAAGGTATGTGCCCTTCCAATAGGTCTTAGCATTACATAACGTATAGTATTACTGATGAAAGTAGGTGAGTTGATGGGCTTTGGAGGCTGTGGTTATAATCCAGTTGGTGGTCAAAGAGGTTACAATTATGGTGGAGGATTTGTACTAATCGTTGTGCTATTCATTCTGTTAATCATTGTTGGAGCAACAATCTATTATTAAGAACGGATAAAAAAATACAATGAAGAACTGCTGCAATGTAATATAAATAGACGCATTCTGCCTACACAGAATGCGTCCTTTTTTATAGAAATATATGGATAATACATACAAGTATGCAACACGATAAAATTGGTAAGACAATTGAACTTTCTTGGTTAAACATCAAGTTGATAAAACTGTTTTGTGTTCTCATACATAGCTTTATAAATCGTAGTTTCATTCAGTTGTTTGATTTCAGCTATTTTTTGAATACTGGTGTGAATCATTTTAGGGTGTGTCATTTCTTCATTAAACGGGTGCTCGAAAGGCCAGGGTCCATCTGTTTCAACCATCATAAGTTCCAGTGGATAGTGGTGGATGATTGTTTGTATTTCTTGTTCGTACACACAATCAGGAGTTATAGAAATCATGTAATTGTTACCCATTAAACGTTGAATAGTATTATAGGAACCTTTAAACCAATGAAAGTGTGCCTTTTTTACATCGTATTTCTCTAATAAATCAAGTACGAGTTCTGCGTCTTCATAGATAGCATGGAGAATGATTGGTTTATCAAGTTTAACAGACATCTGAATAAACGTTTCTAACAGATCTATATAAGGTTTAAGTATAAGTTCCTGGTTTTCTTTACGTCTATAAAAGGGCAAACCAACTTCACCAATAGCTATGATATCCTCCGCTTGATTCGTTATTAGTTCTAAGAGGTGGTTTATCTCTGTATCAGATGGTAATGCTTGTTCAGGGTGATAGCCGATAGCCGTCTTTACGCCTTGATTCATTGCTGAGAGTTTTATATTAGTTAAGGCAGATTGATAATGATTAGACACTGAAATAAGTGCTTCAACGCCCTCTGCATTCATTTCATTTAAAATTTTATGCTGTTGAAGTTCTGTGTACATATCTAAATGAATATGAGCATCTATGATTGGATAAGTCACACTATCACCCTTAGTTCATTATAAATTTCTCTTTTCCATGCCAAAAACTCTTCCGTTAATAATAAAGATTCTTGCCTTGGTCTCTTAAAGGGTATATGGAATTCCCTTTCAACAGTTGCTGGTCTATTGGACAACACAATAATTCGGTCTGAAAGAAATAGAGCTTCTTCAATATTATGTGTAACAAATAAAATAGATCGTTTGTGTTCATCCCATATATTCATGAGCCACTTCTGCATTTCGAGTCTTGTGAATTCATCTAAAGCAGAAAAAGGTTCATCAAGACAGATTAGGGGTTGAGGGCTCATTAAACTACGAATAAAGGCAGACCGCTGTTTCATCCCCCCAGATAGTTGATGGGGAAATGCGTGTTCATAACCTGATAAACCAGCTTTCTCAATCATTTGTAATGCTGTTTCTTTATCAGCTCGGTCAACTATTTCTGCACCGAGTAGGACATTCTCAACAATGGTTCTCCAAGGGAATAGAGAAGGACTTTGAGGCATGTAGCTAATAGAACCTCTTTTCCCAGTTATTTCTTCCCCATTAAGAAAAATATGTCCTTGTTCAGGCTTGTATAACCCGCCAATTAAATGGAAAAGTGTGCTTTTACCGCTTCCCGATGGACCTAAAATGGTTACAAATTCAGCATCCTTCACATCGAAATGGATATCCTCTATTATTTTCTTCCCTTCAAATGACATGGATATTGACTCTAATGAGAGGTTAGCCATCTGTATGTTTCCCTCCTTTATTTTGCCAACGTATAACTCTCTTCTCTAATAGAGCAATGAGGGCAAAGAAACTTAAGCTGACAATCATGATGATGAAAATAGCCACAAATAGCCTGTCTGTACGAAAGGAAGAGGATGCTAGTGTCATATAAACCCCAATCCCTTTTTTAGCACCGAGCCATTCAGAAATTACCGCTCCCATAACGCTATAGGTTGCAGAAATTTTAAGACCTGAAAAGAGAGAAGGGAGGGCGTGTGGCCATTCTAACTTCCAGAAAATTTGCTTGTTAGAAGCTCCCGCCATTTTCATGTAATGCATCAATTCAGAGCTTGTTTGTTTAAGTCCATCTAAAGTGGCAATTGCGATAGGAAAAAAACAAACTAATGTAATGATAATAAGCTTTGGGAGCGTTCCAAATCCAAACCATATTACAAGTAATGGTGCCAAAACGATAATAGGAATATTCTGAGATAGGATCATAAATGGATAAACAATTTCTCTTAAAGCAGAAATAGTATGTAACCCAATGGCTACAATCACACCAAAGCTGGTACCAATAATAAAACCTAGCAACGTTAATTGAATGGTTGATAATAAATGGCCATTATAATTAGACCAGCCTGTTATTCCTTCATGAAAAATATCGGAAGGAGGAGGCATAAGCCAAGCTGGGATAGCAAATAGTTTACTACTAATTTCCCAAATAATAAATAAAAGGATGAGGACCGCAATGGGCCTCCATCCTTGAAGAATGATGTGTTTCATGTACGATACTTCTCCGTCAATTGATCCATAGATGCTCCGCTAGGTTGATAGAGCACTTTGATCTGTGAGATGACATTGGAACAACCCATATCTATCATTTTTTGATTCATTTGTTCAATAACGGTGAAAATTTCTGATAGATTTCCTTCTAATGTTGTTTCTAAAGGATGAACTTCATATTTGATACCTGATGCATCAATAATAGAAATAGCTTGGTCTACATAAGGGATAACATTGTCGTTCTTGTTTGTTTTAGGTAAAATCTGAATACTGACTAATGAATTAGCCATAAGATCACTCCTTATTTGGTAGGAATTCATTCGTAAATGCGTCCTCGACTTGTAACTGTTCTTCCAGAAGATTGTTATTATACATCCAATCGGAATAATTTTTCCAAGTTTCTTTTTCCTGAATACCCCATTGCTCTGCGTCATCTTGATATTTAGGAGATAGCCACTTTTGACTTGCTTTTACAAGCTCTTCGTCTAAATCAGGAACAGCATCTATAAGTATAGAAGCTGCATCTTCAGGGTTATCCTTAGCAAAGGTGTAACCTTTTGAAGCGGCTGTAATAAAGGATGACACTGTTTCAGGGTTTTCGTTTATCATCGATTCATTAGTCGTCAATATCGGAGTATAGTAATCTAATTTTTCGGAGTAGTCCGTGAGGTATTGCATGTTTAACTCTTGACCACGCAATTCTGCTTCCACACCGGTCCAGCCATAATAGATCCAAGCAAAATCAACATCACGTTTAACAGCTGTAAAGAAGTCAGTATTGCCCATGTTGACAATGTCCACTTTTTCTACATCAGCGTCTTCCTGCTTCATCAAAGATGATAGAACGGCTTTTTCTACCGGAGCACCCCAGCCACCATACGTTTTACCTTCATAGTCAGCTGGTGATGTTATGTTCTTATCTTTTGGTGAAGCAAATCCAGAAGTATTATGTTGAATTACAGCTGCTATAGACACAATAGGAATATCTTGAACACGGGCATGTGTTAATGCTTCCTGAGCACTTACACCGAATTCAGCCTTTCCGGACGCAACAAGTTGATTTGCTCCTGTTTCACCTGGCATAAGGATTTCGACATCCAGACCTTGCTCTTTGAAATATCCTTTTTCTTTTGCTACGTATAATCCTGTATGGTTTGTATTAGGAGTCCAGTCTAATACGATAGATACTTCTTTTAATTCTTCTTCATTTTCTTTAGAACTTGCTCCTTGCTCGTTGGAAGAGCAAGCTGTCAAAATAACAACCACTAATGTAAGCACGACGAATAAAAACTTTCTCATTTTAATACCTCCTGATATGTTCATAGATTGCGTTAATCTAGAAATAGGAATGAAGAACAGGAAGCGTAGGAAGATTAAATGTATGATAAGAAAATAAAAAACACCCTAGGTCCATACCTAGGGTGCATATATCAATACATTATTAATCGATTGACTATGTTCCCTACGCTGGTCTAAACCAGTTCAGGTTCCAAGGGTCAGTATGTAACGCATACTATCTCAACCAGCAACACTGGTCCCCCTACATTTCTCATATTATTAAGTTAATTAACGCCTTTTCTAAACTTTGCCACAGAAGCGAATCTTTTTCAAGTATTATTTACATTGATATAGGAAAAGGGCAAAATAGAGTAGTGTGTTACTATACTAAATCACTGAAGAATATATAAAGAAGGAGATTCTGATGTCACAATCTATACAGGAACAAATCCAAACTTTTAAACAGGACCAACAAAACAGAGGGCGTTTGTTAATCAGTTGCCCAGACCAACCAGGAATTGTATCTGCCATTTCAACGTTTTTAGCAGACAATAATGCCAATATTATGGAATCAAACCAATATTCAACTGATCCCAAGGAAGGGACCTTCTTCATGCGAATTGAATTTGAATGCCCTGATTTACCTACTAAAGAAGAAGAGCTAAAAACACAATTCAGCCTCATAGCACAAACTTTTTCAATGGATTGGAAGCTTAAAAGTGTGTATGATGTGAAAAGGACAGCTATATTCGTATCAAAAGAACTACATTGTTTAAGAGAGCTTTTATTTGAATGGCAAAGCGGAGATATCATTACAGAAATCCCCTTAGTAATTGGTAACCATGAGCATGCCAGGCAGATTGTTGAATCATTTGGAATTCCATTCTATTATATCCCGGCCTCTAAAGAAAATCGAGCAGAAGTAGAGGAAAAGCAATTGGAATTACTAAAGGAATACAACATAGATGTCATTGTCCTTGCTCGCTATATGCAAATCCTAACTCCAAACTTTGTAGCTGCTCACCCTTCTGAGATTATCAATATTCACCACTCATTCTTACCTGCGTTTATTGGAGCAAATCCACATAAGCGTGCCCATGAACGGGGTGTCAAGCTAATTGGAGCCACATCTCATTATGTAACTAATGAGTTGGATGAAGGTCCAATAATTGAACAAGATATTAACAGAGTAGACCACCGAGATGATGTCAAAGATTTGAAAAAGATAGGTCGTTCGATAGAAAGAACTGTATTAGCACGTGCAGTTAAATGGCATCTTGAGGATCGTGTTATTGTATTTGAAAATAAAACGATAGTATTTTAATTGATTAGAGCAATAGAAGGATTCCAAGGGCCAAATTTGTATGCTAATAGTGGTCAAGGGAGGTTCATATATATATGCAAAAAACCTATGACAAATTCATAGGTTTTTTGCACTATATATATAGGTATTTTTTAGTCTCTAAACTAGGAAATTAAACTCATAATTTAACTTAATACTTCATAAGTCGTAGTTCCATTTCGATATAGTAAGTAATAACAAAATATATGCTGAAGGGACACTACACACATGACTTTTAATTTGAAATTAATCTCGTTTATGGTTTGCGTTTTATTTGTTGGTTTATTTGTAGGAAAAACAGTATTGGGGGAAAGTGCCATTCAAACTCAGGATGAAGTTATCTGTGAGAGTTGTTGGGAATTTTCATATGTTGACCATCAATCACAGGTACTAATTGATGGTAAAGAAGATGGAGAGTTTTTACCTGCATCCTCTTTTATTGCTGATCAAGCAGGAGGCAATACATACAATCACTACGATGTTAAAGATGTTACATCTTCCGCTACAACCATTGAATCGAGCTCCACTGTAAGCAGGGATATATTGACCCATGTTTCCATTCAAGGGATAAAGGGTTCAAAAGTAACTACCCAAATTACTGGGCAAGACGACAAGCTGACCAGTATGATTAAAACACATCTTGAAATGAATGGCTTTAATGCAACAATTGAACCAGCTTCTACTTCTCAGATTGGGGTTTCGATTACTTACACAGAGGCACAAGCTAATGCTTTCTTTGAAGGTGGTGACCTAACGTCATTTTCTTCCTTATCCAACACACCAAAGAAAGATGCATTTTCCAATTATGCTCAAGCTATTAAAGATGCATTGAATGAATACCATACACAAAAAAATGTTTGGATCTGGGACAGCAACTCAGTCGCAGAAACTCCTGATCAAACCATTGACTTTTTAACAAGACACCATGTAAATCATATTTATTTACATTATAACCCCCTAGTAGAAGAACATTATCCGTATTTCATTACAAAAGCAACCGAAAATAATATGACCGTTCATGCTTTAATGGGTGCACCTCATTGGGGTCTTGAGGTCAATATTCCAGAAGGAAAACATAGAATGGACCGGGTTATGGAATATAATAACAATGCCCCTGAGAATGGGAAGTTTGTTGGTATTCACCTTGATATCGAACCTCATGTTCTTGACGAATGGGACCAAGATCGTACTGATATGATTCAACAATGGTCCAACGCTTCACAACAGTATGTTCAATATGCCCGTGATAATGGATTTATCGTAGGGAGTGACTTACCTTTTTGGACAGATGGATCTAGTGTAGAACCATATTACCCTGGATTTTATAAAGAAATGATTGATCGGAATGATTACGTGACTGTAATGGCATACCGTAATACGGCGCTTGGATCAAATAGCATAACATCTCTATCAGAGAATGAAGTTTTTTATGAAAACTCCCCCAAAGTAGAGGTAGGTATAGAAGTAAAACCTCACTATTTAGATTATGTAAGCTTTGATGATAAAACGTATCTGACTATGGAAGATGAACTTGCTAAAGTTCGAGATTATTATACAGATTCTCAACCTAATGGGTTTAAAGGGATTACGTATCACAGTTTTACAGAATGGAGAAACTTAGAGAATAGAAAATAACAGAGGTATTAATACATGAAAAAGCTGCTCTTCATATTAGTGGAGAGCAGTTTTTTACATATAAATACTAACAAATTCTTCAATATCAAACTCTGAAAAGACTGAGATGACTACAAAAATACAATGGCTTACTTTTTAAAAAGCAAATTGGTGCATGTATGTAAATCTATCATGCTATGATGGAATTTAGTTTTTAATTTTGAATAAGGATATCTATTTATATTTGGAGGTATTTTATAATGAGGGCATTACTATTACAAGAAGCAGGAAAGTGGCGTGAGATGGAGATACAAGAAGTTCCAAAACCAGAACCAAATATAAACGAAGTGCTTGTTCGGATTGAAGGTGCGGGATTGAATCCAGTTGATTATAAGGTTGCTACAAATGGTCACCCAGAATGGACTTATCCTCATATATTAGGAGTAGATGGGGCAGGAATCGTGGAGGAGATAGGGAGAGATGTAACAGAGGTGAAACCCGGAGATCGAGTGGTCTATCATGGAAATATGATAAAGGATGGGAACTTTGCTGAGTTTTCTGTTGTACCTTCTCACACGGTTTCCCTTATACCAGAATCCGTTCCATTTGAAGAGGCGGTGGCATTACCTTGTGCAGGATATACTGCTTACCAATCATTGTTCAGAAAAATGACGTTAGAGGCAGGGCAAACAATCCTAATTCATGCTGGGGCTGGTGGAGTAGGTGGCTTTGCCATTCAGCTAGCGAAATATGCAGGGTTACATGTAATCACCACAGCATCAGCAGAAAATCATCAATTTGTTTACCAGCTAGGTGCAGATTATGCGATAGATTATAAAGAACATGACTTTGTCAAAAGAACACTAGAGTTTACAGAAGGACGAGGGGTGCATGCCGTTCTTGATACGGTCGGTTCTGAGAATGCTACTAGGTCAATTGAGACTCTTGCATTTAATGGCCACATTGCATTTATTGCAGGAGCTCCTGATATTTCAAATAACATTGATTTCAAACGTGCCCTTTCGTTCCATCAAGTTGCTTTAGGTGGTGCACATATGGTGAATACTCTGCATCAGCAAAGGGATTTAGCACGAATGGGAAATGAAATGCTTGAGCTACTTTCAGAAGGTCATATCACTTCATTAGTGGAGGATGTCATCTCTTTAGAAAATGTCCCTGGAGCTTTAGACCGATTGTCATCACGACATAGTCGCGGAAAAATTGTAGCTAAGCCATAGAGGGAAGTATTCAAATGACAAGCTTTTGATTAATGGTGTCCTGCTTCACTTATCTATTCACCTAAAATTTTTTAGTTAGAAACAACATTTTATTGGTATGTTATGGTTAAAATGGAATGCGCGAATAGAAAAGCTTAGTCATTGTAGAGAATTATATAAATTTTCTAATAATCTATTGACTTTTCATCTAAATCAGCATATTATGTGAACCAATCATTCATTTTGACAACAATTTTATACCCTTTTTCTTATCTAGAGAGGTGGAGGGACTGGCCCGTTGAAACCTCGGCATCGGTTTTGTAAGCTAGACCGTCTGTTTATCATATACTGTGCCAATACCAGCGGGTGCACAAAGCACTCCGAAGGATAAGAAGAGTACGGTTACATAGTTGCAGTGTGTACCTCTCTTCTTGTCGTAGAAGAGAGGTATTTTCATTTGTAATGAGTGAAGAACGAAAATACGTGAATAGATTATCCCTGCATAAATAGCAGGGAAATAATTTTACACATAAATCCGATTAAACAACTCGGATTACAATGAGATTGGATGTATGAATACGTAAAGGTATTCATAGTAATAAAAATAATAGTTTTCCTTTGTGAGGTGGGTATGTTTGCATTTTCAAGTAACAAATAGTCCTTTTAATGAAGAACAAGTACAGCTCTTAAATCAACTTTTTCCGACGTTAACAGAATCTCAGAAACTTTGGCTAAGTGGGTACCTTGCTGCAGGACAGAGTACAGAAGCAACTGATGTTAACGCACCAGTTGCTCAAGGTGCAACAGAGTCTCAAGCAATCACCCAGCAATCAAGCCAAACTCCAGCTCGAGAGGTTACAGTACTATACGGATCACAAACTGGTAATGCACAAACGTTAGCGGAGGAATTAACACAAAAACTCCAAGAGAAAAACATAGAAGTAACCGTTTCTTCATTGGATGACTTTAAACCAAAAAACATCAAGAAAGTTCAAGATTTACTTATCTTAACCAGTACACACGGAGAGGGTGAACCTCCTGATAACGCACTAACATTTTACGAGTTTATTTATAGCAAGCGAGCGCCAGAACTAGAAGATCTACGGTTTTCGATTTTATCATTAGGAGATACGTCATATGAATTTTTCTGTCAAACTGGTAAAGATTTTGATCAACGACTAGAAGAATTAGGAGGAACACGTTTATATCCACGAGTAGATTGTGATTTAGATTTTGAAGAGCCTGCTGCTGAATGGTTTGAAGGAGTCCTAAATGAATTAGACCAAAGCCAACAATCAAATAAGGAAGTTGGGTCCACAGAAGGTATAAACCCTTCACCTTCCAATACTTCAGAATCTGTATATTCTAAGAAAAACCCATTCAGGGCAGAAATTTTAGAAAACCTTAATTTAAATGGGCGAGGATCAAATAAAGAAACACGACATCTAGAATTAGATTTAGAAGGCTCACAATTATTATTTGAACCTGGAGACGCAGTAGGTATATATCCCGAAAACGATCCTGTTCTAGTCGACAACTTTATTGTAGAAATGAATTGGAATCCGGAAGAACTCATTACCGTAAGTAAGGATGGAGAGCAACAAGTATTGCGAGATGCATTGACCTCGACTTATGAGATTACCAACATAACTAAACCTTTATTAGAGAAGTTGGCTCAGCTAACCAATCATGAGGAGCTTCACTCATTACTAGAATCTGATAAAAGTGAAGAGTTAAAGGCATATATTTATGGGCGTGACTTGATTGATTTAGCTCGTGAGTTTGGACCTTGGGAGGTTTCAGCCAATGACTTTGTGCAAAACCTCCGAAAGCTTCCACCTCGTTTATACTCTATTGCTAGTAGTTTGACGGCTAATCCAGACGAAGTGCACCTTACTATTGGTGCATTAAGATATGATGCACATGGGAGAGCTCGTACGGGGGTTTGTTCCGGGCAGTGTGCTGAACGATTACAACCAGGTGATTCTCTACCAATCTACATTCAGAAAAATTCTAACTTCAAGCTACCCGACACGTTAGATACACCAGTTATTATGATTGGAGCAGGAACTGGTGTTGCTCCATATAGAGCTTTCCTAGAAGAATGGGAAGAGAATGATGCAGAAGGGGATACATGGTTGTTCTTTGGGGAACAGCATTTCGTTACAGACTTCCTTTATCAAATTGAATGGCAAAAGTGGCTAAAAGAAGGGGTTTTAACGAAAATGGATGTTGCTTTTTCCCGTGATACCGAAGAAAAAGTATATGTGCAGCATCGCATGCTTGAAAAAGGAAAAGAACTTTATCAATGGATTCAAGCTGGGGCTTATGTGTACGTTTGTGGGGATGAAAAATATATGGCCAAAGATGTTCATTCGGCTTTGTTGACGATTTTTGAACGTGAAGGCGGAATGAGTGAGGCAGAAGCAGAAGTCTATTTAGCTGATATGAGAAGCCACAAACGATATCAACGTGACGTTTATTAACTGTAGAAAGGGGTTAAAGCATGAGCACAAAAAACGGGCAGCAAGATAAAGCATTAGATGTAATGGAACGAATTAAAAGTGAAAGTAACTACCTAAGAGGTACGTTAGTAGAGGACTTTGCTAACCGTATTACAGCAAGTATTCCAGAAGAACAAACGAAATTACTAAAGTTTCATGGTAGCTACATGCAAGATGATCGAGACCTGCGAAACGAACGTAAACAACAAAAACTAGAACCTGCCTATCAATTTATGATTCGTGTGCGTGCACCAGGTGGAGTAGCAACGCCTGAACAATGGTTAGCGATGGATAAACTTGCAAACACGTATGGGAATGAAACACTCAAGCTGACGACGCGACAAGCTTTTCAACTGCATGGTATTTTGAAGTGGAATATGAAGAAAACTATACAAGAGATAGATGCAGTACTGATGGATAGTATAGCTGCGTGTGGAGATGTGAATCGTAACGTTATGGCGAATGCCAACCCTTATCAATCTGATATACATGCTGAAGTCTATGAGTGGTCCAAAAAAGTTAGTGATCATCTTACCCCTCAAACACGAGCTTACCATGAAATCTGGTTAGATGAAGAAAAAGTCATTGATAGTCGTGATTCAGTTGAGCAAGAACCAATCTATGGATCTACTTATTTGCCACGTAAATTTAAAATTGGCGTAGCAGTGCCACCTTCTAATGATGTGGATGTATTTAGTCAAGATATTGGGTTTATTGCTATCATTGAAGAAGGGAAATTACAAGGGTTTAACATATCTGTAGGTGGCGGAATGGGGATGACACATGGAGATACAGATACGTATCCTCAATTAGGTCGCGTTATTGGTTTTTGCTCAGCTGACCAAGTTGTAGATGTGGCAGAGAAAATTGTGACGATTCAACGTGATTATGGAAACCGTCATGAACGAAAAAACGCTCGTTTCAAGTACACAGTGGATAAATACGGCGTTGATTGGATTATTAATGAGTTAAACAATCGACTAGGATGGGATATTGAAAAAGCTCGTGCCTACCATTTTGATCATAATGGCGATCGCTATGGATGGGTACAAGGTGATGGAAAATGGCATCTAACGTTATTTATTCAGAATGGAAGAATTAAGGATACAGAGGATTATAAGCTTATGACAGGTCTTCGGGAAATTGCGCAGGTTCACACGGGTGATTTCCGACTTACTGCCAATCAAAATGTGGTTGTATCCAATGTAACAGAGGATATGAAACCTGCAATCGATCAATTAGTAGAACAGTATGGCTTAACAGATGGGAAGGAAAATTCAGCTCTTCGTAGGAATTCTATGGCCTGTGTTGCATTTCCAACTTGCGGATTGGCAATGGCAGAGTCAGAACGATATCTTCCATCCCTTATAGATAAAATAGAAGTTATACTGGATGAAGCTGGATTAAAAGATGAAGAGATTGTCATTCGTATGACAGGATGCCCCAATGGGTGTGCTCGACCTGCCTTAGGTGAAATTGGTTTTATCGGAAAAGGTCCTGGAAAGTACAATATGTACTTAGGAGCAGGATTTACTGGTAATCGCTTAAATAAACTATACCGTGAGAACATAGGGGAAGAAGAAATTCTAAGTACGTTAAAACCTATTTTGTTTGAATATGCCAAGGACAGACAAGAAAGCGAAAAGTTTGGTGATTACGTTATTCGTGCCGGATATGTAAAAGAAGTTACGTCAGGTACAAACTTTCATGAGTAATAAAAATGGCGCACTCTTAAAAGAGATGCGCCATTTTTCTATATTAGCTGAAGGGAGCGATTACGGCTAAACTATTACAAGACAAGTAGAACCGATCCACCTGAAATGAGAAGTACACCGATTATTTTTTTTGCTGTGATCGTTTCATGTAGAAATATAGCAGAAAGAAGCATCGTCCAGATATATGTCACAGAGGTGATAGGATATACCACTGTATAGGGAAGCAGGGTTAAAAGGTAAATATTTAGAAGTGCTCCAGCTAAATAAAATGTACCTCCTGTTCCAACCTTCATTAGGAATGGGATATTCAAACCTAAGGGATAATCTCCAGCTTTCTTAAAGAAAAAGCCACCAAGAGAGCCAAACAACGTCATCAAAAGGACCAAAAAAAGGCTAATCATCACCACCTCCAATTAAAACGACTCCTAGAATGATTAGGACAATACCGGAAAAGTGAGTAAATTCAATTGTCTCCCCAACAAGAAATACACCTAGAAATAGAGCAAATATATAGCCAAGACTTAACAAGGGATGAAGAACAGATAAACTCCCAAAACGAAAGGAGACAATCATGAGTACAGCTCCTAGAAAATAGAAACCAAACCCACCAATTAAACTTGGATTGATTCCGGCATCTGAAAGTTTCCAAAACATTTGGCCTAAAGAAGTAAAGAAGGCTGCAAATGTCATCAAGATTATACCAGTACTATTCTTTTTGATTGATTGTGTAAATCTACTCATGAGCGTCCCTCATCTTGGTTTGACCAATCCACATCATTGCAATTAAGAAAAGGGCAACTGGAACATTGGAGAATAGATACCTGAAATCCTGAGCGGGTAAAGTAGCAGCAACAGAACCAATATTCAAAAGAACAGGTAAGGAAATAAGCCACATACTAGCTCGTTTATAAAACTTCATCCATGCGGTAAAGGTAAGGAATACAATCGCAAATAGATAACTAGCTGGTCTCCAAATCGTTGTAAGAAAGTTCTTTTCACTATCTTCCAAATACTCTTTAACGTTCGATGTGATACTTGGAAAGAATATCTTATTTTCTAAGCCATACTCGTTATCTTTATAAATGTAGGTCAAAAAGTTAGAAGTGTATCCAGGTTTTTTAGGTTCGTGCATTTGCCACACAATAGAAGTCTCCTTGAGAAAGGCTTCCATGGCTAAGCCAGGATTTTGGATAACCATTCCTGACCACACTTTTAGAAATGCACCTAAGTCATTTGCGATAAATGTATCATCGTATTCACCAGAAAATTTAATCGGATCTACCTTATAAGGATGATAGAACTTTTCCCACATAGGAAGCGGCATAACATTCGAAACATATGCCTCTTGATCTTCGGTCAGATCCCCGTTGATGACGATATTGGCCATTTGCTGTGTTGGTATTCCCAAAGCTTCTTTTGCTTCAGTAGGTCTTACATCTAAAGCTGAAAATATAGGTCCAGTAACCACGATGTATATGGCTAATACAGCTATAAAATTAGCACAGAGCGGCTTCCAGTGTTTTCGAAAAACGATTAGAAGTAAAATCCCCATTACTAGAAAGACAGGAAATCCATTGTGGCGAAAAAAAGCTACGCCTAGAGACGTAATAAACAACAGAAGCAGATTACTTTTTTGCGTTAACCATGTCCCTCTAGAAAAGACAATGTTAAACGTTAGCACGCAGAAAAGAAACAGTACAATACTATAGAGAACGTCTTTCCAAAGAGAAACGGAATAAATCCCAAGTACTGGCCAAGCAGCAACTAGGACTGTGAATAAGCTAAGCCAAACAAATGATACACCTTGTTTTTCAATGGACTTCATTCCATACGCCCAAACCAAAGCCATCATAAATACTTGAAATAAAGCGAGAACACCCGGCGAATCCCATATTTGAACAAGGACGGTTAAAAGCCAAGTGTGTACGAGAGGGTGCCAGTTACTCCAGTCATATGAATGAGCTTGTCCCCATTGAGAGAGAGAATCTGGTGTCATGGTAGCTGGGAAAAAGGCTATAAAATAAACCAACCAAGCCAAAAATGGGATAACAAAATAAACAAGAAAGCTAAATTTACTAGAGCTGCCACTTATATCTAATTGAATCAGTTGGGCAATCCCGATAAATAACAAACAAACATACACCAAATAGGTAACCAAATACACACTCATTAACATGAAGTATGTTTCAATGTGAGATTGGTCTGGGGCACTACTGGCCATTAAAAGTACAGGGAAGATAAGTCCAAATGGGAGTATCCATTTTAGATAAGACCTTGAAAAAAGTATGGAATTATTCCATGAGAATGATGTAATTGCGCGATAAGCGAGTAGCATAAATAAACAAAATAATATAGCACCAATAAACATGGTGAATGGATAAAAGGGCTCATAGAAAGAAATGATACCTGCAGTAGCAATAAAACTGACTACTGCAGATACCATTAGACGTATAAATGGGGAAAGGTTAGTCATTTTGATTCCCCCTAATTCGGTTATACAAATGATTTAATTCAAGTTCATACTGCTTTCGATTCGTAGCGCTCATGACATCTAAAATGAGTCCACATGCAAAGGAGAGAACGCCAAGTATCATAAAGCCAGTAGCTAGTATAGCGGAAGGAACCTTGGATACATATCCAGTGCTTACAAATTCTGAAATCACAGGAACTCCTACGATAAGACCTAACAAAATAAGTACTAGCGTCCATAGAGAAAAGAAAACGAACGGTTTATACTCCTTAAACAATGTAAATATCATTCGTAATACCTTCATTCCATCTGAGAAGGTATTCAGTTTTGATTCACTACCTTCAGGACGATCGCGATAATCCACAGGAACTTCTTTTAGTAGAAATTTTTTATCCAAGGAATGAATGCTCATTTCCGTTTCAATCGCAAAGCCAGAACTCATAACAGGCATTGATTTTACAAATAACTGGTCGAAAGCACGATAACCAGTCATGATATCGGTTATGTCGCTTTTGTATAAACGATTAATTAAACCTTTTACTAAACGATTCCCAAACCCATGGAATTGTCGTTTGTTTTCATCATAATACGTACCATTACTCAGGCGATCACCAATCGTCATATTCGCTTTTTTCTCTCGAATAGGTTGTATAAGGTCATGCACATACTCAGGAGGATACGTATCATCTCCGTCAGCCATCACATATATGTCCGCATCTATTTCACGAAACATGGAGCGGACTACATTTCCCTTCCCTTGTCGCCATTCCATTCGAACAATTGCTCCATGTTCTCTAGCGACTTCGGAAGTACGGTCTGAGGAATTGTTGTCATAAACATAAATCGTTGAATCGGGAAGTTCTGTTTTGAAGTCATCAATTACTTTCCCAATTGTCTGTTCCTCGTTATAGCAAGGAAGCAAAATGGCAATTCTCTCCATATCGGCACCTCTTGTTCATCAGTTGTTTCATACAAATGTTAGAATATCAGATTTAAGGGTTTCTTTCTAGAAGTTCCTTTTGTTGCTTTCTAGATATTCTGGATTCCTAATACCTCTTAAATAAGTTATACCCTTTTAACTACTACTCATTCGTATTTTTCATACAATGGAAGATGTTCGTTTCACACAAGGTTTTTAGCGTTTACTTATTTATTTTTACACGGAGGGGAAATAGATGTTCATTTCACAGGAACAAAATCAACTAATCTATATAAAAATTCTTGAAATTTCGCGGTAAAGCTGAAAGTTTTTAAGATTATTTGAGCATGCTGAAATTGGTGAATTTGTTGATAGAACCTCTAAAGGGGAAGTGGGATATAATACGCAAATACAGTTACCGAACTATATCAATGTTTATTTCACTGGAACTCATGTAGGAACAGAAGAAGGGGAGAAGCTACTTCATATGAATGGTATTGAACCTGATTATACAGTTGGACCTTCTATTGAAACAATTAAGGAAGGAGAGGATGAAGTTATTAATAAGGCCCTTGAAGTACTTGAAGATAAACAAAAGCAATAACTCAACAGTTTGTTACATTCTCTCTTAGTAAGGCTTTATCCTTTCTTTCACAGGACTTCATCTTCTCCTTTCGTGTAAAAATCATATATAGATGACATGAATAGGTTGCACTGCTTTCCCCCTTTAGATATGATTAAAAAGTAGTTGTTATAAAAGAGATAACTACATCATACGTGTGTTATTGATTATTTAGTCGCTACGAACAAGTTATTCCAATACTTTCTTTCCTAAGAAAATAATATACTAATGGATAAAGGGTGTATCGAAATGAATTTAGAAAGTAATCATTTACAATCAAAGAAAAAGATTATTGTCTTAGGAGGAGATGGATTCTGTGGTTGGCCTACAAGTCTACATCTTTCTAACTTGGGTCATGAAGTCATTATCATCGATAATCTCTCCAGACGTAATATTGACAATGAACTAGAAGCAGAATCATTAACTCCTATTCAGCCAATGGGTACTAGGCTGAAAGTATGGGAAGATGTTTCTGGTCAGAAAATGGGGTTTTATAATATTGATATAGCAGAAGAGTACGATCATCTTCTTGAAATATTACATAGTGAGCAACCAGATGTCATTGTACATTTTGCTGAGCAACGTTCAGCCCCTTACTCGATGAAATCACCTAAACATAAGCGTTATACTGTAAATAACAATATTAATGGAACTCATAATGTATTATGTGCTATTGAAGATTCAGGGCTAGATATTCATCTCGTACACTTAGGAACAATGGGGGTTTATGGATATGGAACAGCTGGTATGGAGATTCCTGAAGGATATTTAGATATTGAAGTGACAACTGATTCAGGAGAAAGAGTCCAACAGCAAATTCTTTATCCGACAAATCCTGGTTCCATTTATCACATGACAAAGACACAAGATCAATTGTTATTCCATTACTACAATAAAAATGACAATTTACGAATTACTGATCTTCACCAAGGAATTGTGTGGGGTACAAATACAATCGAAACAAAGATGGACGAACGTCTAATCAATCGTTTTGATTATGATGGAGACTATGGTACTGTATTAAATCGTTTCTTAATGCAGGCTGCTGTTGGGTATCCTATTACCGTTCATGGCACTGGTGGACAAACAAGAGCATTCATCCATATTCAAGATACAGTACGCTGTATTGAACTGGCTATTGAGAATCCACCAGCTCGTGAAGATAGAGTCATGATTTTTAACCAAATGACAGAAACGCATCGTATAAACGACCTAGCAAAATTAGTGAGTGAACTTACAGGTGGGGAAATCGCATATGTATCCAACCCTCGTAAAGAAGCAGCAGAAAACGATCTTCATGTAAAAAATGATTTATTCCTTTCAAAAGGATTGAATCCTACAACTTTAGATAACGGACTATTACAGGAAGTAACAGAAATAGCTCAAAAGTACTCCCATCGTGCAGACTATTCTAAAATACCTGCGAAGAGCACATGGACAAAAGAACAACAACCAGGCATTCCAGATGCGGAGAAAGAATAGTACACAGTCAACCAGGGTCCTAAAGGATCCTGGTTTATTTGTATGTAATTAATTTAAAAAGGGCTGTTAAAGGTAATTGTTGATACTTAATTGAAACAAACGTACGTTCTAAATCAGAGTAAGTGTAAGAAAGATTATCAGAGATTTGAATTCTCACGAAGAATTAAAAATTTTTTCCCTTTATCCAGAAGAAAAGCAAATTACCATTCGCTATAATAAACTCAATGAACAAGAAGTACAAATCACTACCATTACTAATTCTACCTTTATCTTTAATTTAGTTAGCGATGTTGAAAAGATCATTTTTAGATTTGGTGAAAGAAGATATGATATAAAAAATAAGGAAGAATTGGATAATTGGTATAAAAGAATTAAGATCTTTGATTCAAAGTAACATGGATAATCCACAAAAATTCGACCGTTTATTTGAAAATCAGACTTTATGTATTAAGGGAATACCAATATTCGGTGTTCCCTTTATAATGTTAATAATCAACAATAAACGTTACTCAGCCTAAATAAAAAAGAGGGTAAACCAGTATGGTTTACCCTCTTTCTATACTTAATTATTTAGCTGGATTCGTAGCTTCTGTTTTTGTTCTAACTTTTTTAGTTTTAGTTTCTTCTATTTCTTCTTTTGATTCACCAGGAATTGGTTCCGTTTTAAATGACTTGAGTAAACTTGCTATCATTAGCAACAGTATGATGGTCAATGGCAATCCACTAATGATAGCTGCAGCTTGTAAACCATCTAATCCTCCAGCTCCCATTAAAATAGCAGCAATAGCTGTAAGGATCACACCCCAACTAAACTTAACAAAGAATGGTGGGTTTAAGCTTCCGTTTGATGTTTGCATTCCTAAAACGAATGTTGCAGAGTCACCTGAAGTTACGAAGAATGTCATAATCAGGATAATCGCAATTACAGAAAGTAATCCGCTAAGTGGTAATTGATCAAATACGTAGAATAGCGAAGTTTCTAGGCTTTGACCAGCAACATCTAATCCTTGAACAAAATCAAAGAATATTCCTGCTCCGCCAAATACGCCAAACCATAGTGTACACACAAGTGATGGTGCAATCACAACTGCGACAAGAAATTCTCTTACGCTACGTCCTTTAGAAACACGTGCGATAAATGTACTAACAAATGGTGTCCAAGAAATCCACCATGCCCAGTAAAATATAGTCCAACCCTTAACCCAGGAGTTATTCTCTTCTTGGAACGGTGCAAAGCGAAGTCCCATACTAGTAAAATCTTTAATATATGAACCTAGAGTAGTAGAGAAGGTTTCTAATACGAATTGAGTTGGTCCTAGTAATAAGAATGCAAAGAATAGTGTCACTGCAAGAATTAGGTTCGTGTTACTAAGATACTTGATACCTTTTGATAACCCGGTAGCAGCAGAGTAAATGAATAATACTGCAGTAACTCCCATAATGATTAGTTGAACTGGGAATGTATTTGGAACACCCCACAAGTAGTTAAGTCCGCCATTTATTTGCTTGGCACCTACACCGAGAGAGATTGCAACGCCGAAAAGTGTAGCAAATACGGCAATAATATCAACAACATAACCTGCTTTCCCTTTCATTCGATCTCCGAATAAAGGAATTAAGGTCGCGCTCATTAATCCTGGCATGTCTTTCTTAAATTTAAAGTAAGCTAGTGCTAATGCAACAATTGCATATATAGCCCAAGCATGTATCCCCCAGTGAAGATAACTATATTTCAAGCCTTGTTTAGCAGATTCAATTGTTTGTGCCTCGCCAACAGGTGGGTTCGCATAGTGCGTTACCGGTTCGGATAATCCGTAGAATAATAGACCAATACCCATACCTGCACTGAATAACATGGCGAACCAAGTTAGTGTATTATATTCTGGTTTATCATCTTGTTTACCAAGCTTAATCTTTCCGAATTTACTAAATGCAATATAAATAGAAATGATAAGCATAAAGGTGACAGATAATTGATAAAACCACCCAAACTTATCTAAAATACCATTTCGAATTGTCATCATTACGTTTAATAAATGATCAGGGAAAATGGCACCCCAGGCAACGAATACAATTCCAATTGTTAAGGCATTCCAAAACATTGGTGTAAACTTATTCACATTTTTCCTCCTATGTTGTTTTATTTAATAATATTTTTTGTACAGTTATACATTTATGAACTGTACTGGTTTGATATTATATCGCATAATTCGAGTAATTACTACAATAAACTCTCAAGAATATATCATTTTGAAATTTCTGATAATTAAAAATCAGAAGATGTTATAATAAAATAAAATTAATAGGGAATTTATTTATTCATATTTTTCTTGATTAGGCACCCAAAGAAATCAACTATCATATGTGAAGAATGATAGTGGCGAAGTATTTTGAAACTAGTTACAGATACGATGTGAAGGAAAGAATAATAAGAGGTTTACTCTACCTAAACGTGCAAAAGTTATATATAATAATGCTACCTGAAATTATTTGTAATAGAGAAGTTTAGAATGGCCTACGGTTTGTATAAATTATAAACATAATAGTTAAGGAGAGATAAATAAAATGTGGAAATCAGTAAATGGATCATTAGTTCATACGACAGATATAAGTAGAGTGAAGTTCAGAACGAATATTAGTAAAACAGTACTTGAGAGACTAAAAAATGTAGCTGATAAAAACAATACTCATGTAAATTATTTAATGGAAACAGGTTTAGAATACGTTTTATCAGAAGGAGTTATAACGTTTAATAAAGATTTAAGACCAAAAGATCGAACTCAGTATAAAACTACATACGATAAAGAGTTGTTAGAGAAAGTTAAGGAATTTGCTAAAGAACATAACTTATATATAAATGATGTTATTGAGTATAGTGCTGATTTTGTGAATATAGAGAATAGTAAGAAGAGGGACCATAAACATAGAACAGAATAAGCTTTATTTTTTTATATCTTTTAACGCCCCGAACATAATATATATTATAGGAACTCTTTCCTGAACAATAACTTGTGTCTCATAAACCCAGTATACTTAAGATAGTGAGACAGAATTGAAAAAATGCTGTTACATCAACTTCTTATAATAAACATTATGTGAAAGCTATTCGGCTAACTTGACGATAATTTATTGGACTGTCTCCATAAGTTCCTGTGTCGTCCTATAATATGTTGGTTTCCGGATATAAGTTGGTGGTACGTCCAAATAATCCTATTCTTGGAGGTCATTCTCATTGGAAATCTGGACGAATTTTTACTCTATCTCGAAGTTGAACAAAATTACTCCAACAACACGCTTATTGGCTATGAGTCCGATTTAAAAAGCTTTTTGCACTTTTTGGAGCAACATAAACGCTCGACTAATGTGGATGATGTAAATCCAACAATTGTTCGTCGGTTTATCCAGTTTCAAATGGGAAAAGCTCATGTCAGCCCGCGGTCGATGCAGCGTCGTATTTCGTGCTTAAAGTCGTTTTGTAACTACTGCTTAACGAATAATCTGCTTTCTTCTGACTTCATGGCTGGCATCAAATATCCCAAATCGGATACCAAGCTTCCTGTATATATGAACCTACAGGAACTGAAACAACTGTTTGCAGGTTTGGATAAAGATGAACGCCCCCTCTCCCTTCGCAACGAAGCCATGATCAAACTGCTTGCGACAACTGGCATGCGGAAACAGGAACTCATCTCGTTGACCTGGGATCAGCTCGACTTCTATAATGAGACCATTCGGATTTTTGGAAAAAAAAGAGCGCCTCCTCCCCCTTCATTCCATGGTTGTTCCTATCATTGTTGTTAGGTATTTCAGTAGTGATGTTTATATGTATATCAAAATTTTCGTTTGGAGATGTGAAGACAGCATTCATTTCCCCTTTAGGCAAGTAATTTAGATTATAATACTGATTATAGAACTGTACACTTGCTTTACATAGTACAATTAAGGTGGTAAGAAGCCATTTCTTTGGAAACCTCCTCTTTTTTCTAAAGTCCGAACAATAATTCTCCTTATGATGTATCCTCCTCTCTCTTACTCTTTTAAGAGATTTAACATATTCTTTTACTTTTTGTTCTATTAATGGTATATATGCCAAATGTTTACATAAAATAATGAAATGTAAGCGCTATAATAACATGGGAGGGATCTATCATTATTAAGATTAAGAAAATTATAGGTTTTTTTCTAAACACAAAAATGAGTATTTATGATCCGAGAGTCTTCGAAGAAAAAGATGAAGTCACAAAAAAAAGAGAAATGAAATTAAATTAAGGGAATTATCAAGATAACATATAGTCCATACCTATTTTGAAAAGATTTCAGAACAACCAAGGAAACCAGGAGAATTTCAAATTTTCCTGGTCTTTATTTTCTAATCATACCAAGCCTTTTTAGGTCTGTTTTCAAGGAAACCTACTATCTCTCGATAAGCCTTTCTTTCTTCTGTTCAAACCACTGTTTGCTGCTATTAGGGTTATTTGCGTAGTTGATTACACAACGAATTTGGTCTTCCACACAACTATCAATACATAAACCTAACTCTTGCTCTAATTGGTCAAAAAGCTGAGCGCCATCCTCATTTTTAATTTCCGAAAAGGCAAAAATATTCAACATAAATACCAACTTTTCAGCTAGTTTATACCAATAGAAAGAACAGTTTAAAAATCAGCCAATCCATTTAAAGTCTCAGCTTCTCCAACTGGAATATCGAGCATGTTAGCTATTTGTTATGTATTAAAAGCATGTATATCGCTCATTTTGAGTTTAGCTTTTCGAAGTATTGATTTTTCTGCCTCAGATAGTGGCAATTTGGTAGTTGAACTCAAAAAATTCTCTCCTTTATCAAGGAACTAATAGCGCTTACTTATCTTGTTAGCATTATTGTTTTGAAGTTACTGTAGAGTTGATTCAATCTTCTTAAAAACAGAAGAGTAAACCCCTTGAACATTATCCCTCTGAAATTCATCATTCTCCACCCGGTAACCAAATCTGAACGTTTTGAATTCTTCTTTTGATTTTGGGTACCAAAGACCGGTAATAAAATCTTGAGTGTCATTAACTCTATCTTCATATTTTTCATAGCTGATTTGATTTTCCATGTTGATAAAAGGCATGTGTGATGCTTTCGATCTAACAAAAAATACTGGAACTTCAAGTGATTGATACGCATCTCTATACTTTTTGTGTGCTGCTTCACCTAAATATTCTTCCATAATAAAGACTGCATTATATTTATTCTTAGGGATATTTATTACCTCTGATAACTTTATTTCATGGAAGGTTACCTGTTCTTCTTTAACGTTTGGAGTGTCTCCTATTATTGCAATTGTGAGAGGAGTTCCTTTATATAGATCGGAGCTATTATTACTTTCAATTGCTTTATAATTCGTATTCATGACAGAACCAATAAATATACCAATAAATGCTAGAACAAGAACAATGATTAAAAATAGTAAATTTCTCATTTAATTCCTCCATCATAATATTTTGGAATCAAAAATTAAACAAAGATTACTTAATCCATTTAACTTAACCAGGGACTGTTAATACAATAGCAATATGTATTAGTGTAATTGTGATAATTGTTAACAATATGAAAATTCATTAAGTCAATAACTCCTTTAAGTGCTGTTTTATATACCCCACCACCAGTCTTACATGTTTTGATAGTTATATAACTCCAACAACTGAATGCTATTCAGAAACCCATAAGCACTAATAAAAATTTCAACAATTAATTTATGAGTATCAGAAATAAAGAAGTTCGCCTAAGTACTAAATTTAACATAAAATTCCACAAATGTATCTAATAGTATGGATTCCATCACATAGCAAAAAAACGCTTGGATTGGATCCAAGCGTTAAATAATAAGCCCTTCAAACTATGATTTTACTTCAAAAACGATATTATCCCCTATTTTTGCCTTAATAACCTCATACTATTAAGAATAACAACTAATGCTGCACCGGTATCACTTAGAACGGCCATCCATAAGGTTAAGAAGCCAGGGAATATCAGGACCAGTGCTGCTAATTTAGTTATGACTGAAAACCAAATATTTTGTTTAATAATAGTCAATGCTCTACGGCTCAAACGAATAGTGTGTGGTAATTTCTCTAAATTATCTGCCATGAGTACAATGTCGGCAGTTTCCATGGCTGTATCTGTTCCGGCACCACCCATTGCAATCCCGAGGTCAGCTGTTGCTAGAGCTGGTGCATCATTGATTCCATCTCCAACCATAGCAACGCGCTTTCCTTCATGCTGAAGTTTCTTAATGGCCGAAACTTTATCTTCTGGTAATAGTTCAGCAAAATAACGATCAATACCTGTGTCGTTAGCGATTTTTGTTGCTGTTTCTTCATTGTCTCCAGTCAACATTACCATCTCATTCATTCCTACTGCTTTGAGTGTCTTAATGGAATGTACAGTAATATCACGGATCGTATCTGCCACAGCAAATATACCAAGAATCTTCTTATGAGTACCTACCACAACCATTGTATTTCCTGTTCCCTGTAAAGCATGGATACGTTCTTCTATTTGTTCTAGAGTTACGTTTAATTCTTTAAACAACTTAGGGTTGCCAGCAAAGTATTCGACACCATCTATTGTTGCTTGAGCTCCTTTTCCAGCGATTGCTTGAAAAGCTTCCCCATTTTTAGCCAGGATATCTCGTTCTTCTGCGTAGGTGGTGATGGCTTTAGCAATAGGATGAGTAGAATACTCTTCTATTGTTCTTGCAATAGCAATGAGCTCTTCTCTGTTGTCGTTAAGGCTAATTACTTCTGTTACCTTTGGTTTTCCCTCTGTTAACGTTCCTGTTTTATCAAAAGCAATTGCTTGAATTACGCCAGCTTTTTCTAAAAACGTACCTCCTTTGATTAATACCCCTCTCTTAGCTGCATTGCCAATAGCAGAAACAATAGCTACAGGTGTAGAAATCACAAGAGCACAAGGACACGCCACTACTAATAAGGCAAGCCCTTTGTAGAGCCAATCTCCCCAGGTGCCAAAGCCTAATAGTGGAGGAAGCACCATAACAAAAAGGGCTAATACAAAAACAATTGGAGTATAGACACTGGCAAAACGATCAACATAAGCTTGAGTAGGAGCTTTTTGCTCCTGTGCTTCTTCAACTAGATGAATAATCTTGGCAATCGTTGTATCTTCCACGAGTTTCGTTACTTTTATTTCTAAAGATCCATTTTCGTTGACCGTACCAGCATAAACCGTATCCCCTTGTTGTTTTTCTACAGGTAAGGATTCTCCTGTGATAGGGGCTTGATTAATACTGGATATTCCAGTTAGGATTTCACCATCAAGGGGGATTTTTTCACCTGGTTTGACGATGATAATATCATTAATCTCAACTTCTTTGACGGCCTTACGAATTAGTTGCTCACCGATTTTAACGGTAGCTTCTGAAGGTGTTAGGTTCATTAAACTTCTAATAGAGTCACGAGTGCGTTCGATTGATCTGCTTTGCAGTGTATTTCCTAAAGCGAAGAGCCAGACTACCATAGCTCCTTCAAACCATTCACCAATAAAAGCTGCTCCAATTGCTGCGGATGCCATCAGAACATTCATGTCAAGAGATCTACTTTTAATTGCATAAAAAGCACTTCTTGCTGGTTTAAAACCACCTATGAGAATAGCAGTGCCATATAAGACCATAGATAAGCTTGAAACAAGATTTGCAAAGGAAGCAATCGCACCAAGCGCTAGAAATATTCCAGATAGGGTGGTCGCAGAACCTAACAACATTTTTTTATCAGCTGCTTGCTTGTTGTTTTGTTCAGAGGACTCTAACCCAGCATCAAAACCTGCTTTTTGTACTTCTTTTACTATGTCTTTTGAAGTTGTAGCATGCTCTATTCTCATGTTTCCAGTGGAAAAGTTCACACGAACCGTATGCACATTGGGATTCTTACTCAAATGATTTTCGATTGTTTTGGCGCAAGAACCACAATCCATCCCTTCAATTCTGTAAGTCTCTTGGCTGATATTAGAGTCGACAAGAGCGGCCTCAAAACCTAATTTTCTGACTTGCTTTGGAATTGTGCTATAAATGGAAGGGTCCTCCGCTACGACTGCCATCTTTCCAGTTCCATAATTCACTTGTACCGTTTGAATTCCGTCAGTCTTCCTTAACCCTTTTTCAATGGTAACTGCACATGAAGGACAGTCCATTCCCCTAATGTTATACTCCACAATATTATGTTTATCATTTCCCTCGTTACCCTCTTCCTGTGTGTTTTTAGTGCTTTCATTGTTGCTGCTGCAGCAAGATGTGGTGCTTGTTTCCTTTTCACAACAAGGTGATGCACTTTTATTTTTATCTTTGTCTTGATTCATCTTGGTTTCTTCCCCAGAGCAGCAGGAATTGGTAGTTTGGGGAGCTTCTGCATTATCCAGCTTATTAGAACAGCAACTTGATTGTTGGTCTTTTTCTATTTGACTCATTTTATGTTCCCCCTCTATACGTCCACAAGAGTTATGATTCCTTTGAGTGAACCAAAGCTATCGAAACTAGTTGATGTACATGATCATCTGCTAAAGAGTAAAAAACAAGCTTTCCTTCTTTTCGATATTTAGCTAATTTCATGTTACGCAACAATCTTAAATGATGGGAAGCTGTAGCCGTCGTTGAGCCAATAATATTAGCCACATCACAAACACAAAGCTCTTTTTCTATTGATAATGCATAGGCAATTTTCATTCTCGTAGCGTCTGATAGTGCTTTAAAAATTAATTCTACGCCTTCCACCTTTTCTATTTCTGGTTGTACTCTTAGGACGACTTCCTCATCATAGCAAAATGTATCACACGTTTCTTTATTGGATTGTTTTATTACTTTTTCACTCAATTTATACACCTTCATTCAAATAATTGTTTTAATGTTTGTTTATAGTGTATGTTTTTGTTCTTCCAAGGTCAACAGAAAATATTCAAATGGGCATTTGAATAAAAAGACTTCCTAAAGTTAGGAAGTCTATACATCTCGTTACACCAATAAGAAGAAATATTATAGCTCTTATTCAATATAGCCTTTTAAAACCTGTACATTTATATCTTCACCATCCACCCACTTTTGCAAATCCATATCTAATACTTGATTACTTTGAGCAATAGAGGTTAAGATCCTTGAATTTTGATAGGGGTATGAAAATGTATGTAGTGTTCCAAATTGATTTTCATAATCAGTAAAGTAAACTGGAGAGTTCTTACATTTAAACATGTTGAATAGTTCGTGTTGGAAAAGATATCCACCTTTAAACAAATTCAAGTAGTCGTTTCTCTTTATAGACCCTTCTATATTTGTTCGATTCTTACTTTTTAGCAGTTTGGTTTGAAAATGATTCACACAGGTTAATGATGCACCATCATTCCTTACCGCAACTTGTTCTGGACTAGCTTCTACAACAGCTATATTTCCTTCTCGATCTCCTATGGAAAAATTATAGCAAGCAGCGTGAGGGATTTCTTTAAGCAAAGACACCGCTTCATCTAAGGAAGAACACGTATCTAAAACCATTCGTATCGAAATCCACGGTGATACCCCTTTTCTATAATCCTCATGACTAACAAAATGCAACCTTAAGACTAATCCTTCTTGGTCTACTCCATCATGCCTACCTAGAATTTGAAGATTATACCCTACTGATGCTAACCGCTTCTTCAGGCTGAACTAAACTAAAAATACTGTCATAATAATCTGGAGAAGCCAATCCTTCTAACTCTTCCAACAGATTTGGAGCATATGTTTCATATATAGATTTCATATTGTCATGATCCATCCCTTGCTTAGTAAGTTCTTTCCATACTATCAAGGTATTTCGAATCATCCTTCCTGTAAGAACCCCAATTTGAAACGAAGTATCTCTTGTTTGAAACACATTAACGTAAAAGTCTGACATAATAGGTATCCTTTCATGACCATCAGAGTTTCTAGCTCTATTATATTTATTATGTTCACTAAGTTCCTGTTATTTTGTGCTTCGATTAGACAGATTTCTTCCTGAAAGAAAAAAAGGAGCTAATGATTTTAAAAAGCATCATTAGCTTATATTAGCTTTATAGATGGGATAATTTGAGGTTGAATTATTGGATTAAACTAGTCATTAGTTTTTGATAGATTATCTTTAAAATCAAATCTTATTTTGAACTCTTCGTCTAATTTTAGTGCTGTTTTGAATGGTTTTTTTCCTTTAAATCCTTTAAGAACTCTCGTTTGTTTCTTCTGACAAAGTGTTTTAATCATGTTCGGTGTTAATGTTTTCCCTGCTAATTTCTTCGGAAATGTGACGTTGCATCCTTCTTTATAATTAGAACATCCATAGAATTTGTAGCGATCAACAATTGATCCAGTCATACAAGAGGGGCATCTAACAATCTCTTTATTATTGTTTTGTTCCGCTCCTTTTGTTTGTTTAACTTGTATATGACCAAGGGTGTTGGGTGTTTCTTCTATTAATTTCTCTATGAACTGGCTTGTTTGCTTTATGAACGTTTGTTTGGAACCTTGACCGCTTCCAATCTTTTTTAGATAAGATTCCCATTTGGCCGTCATACTAGGACTAGATAGAAGTGTGCCCTCAATGGCTTCACATAGAGTTATCCCCTTATCTGTTACATATACGACATTCTTTTTTACTTCTATATATTGTTGGTTCTTAATCGTTTCGATAATACTAGATCGTGTTGCTTCCGTACCAAGACCTTCGACTTCCTTAAGCATTTCTACGTCTTCTTCATTGTCGATAAGCTTTCCACAAGTTTTCATCATATTAATCAGATCGCCTTCTGTGTAAGGCTTTGGTGGCTTTGTCATGCTCTCTTTTAAATGAACATGTGCCTTTACACCTTCGCCGTTATATACATCAGGTAAAATGGAGTCTTTCTCTTGATTCGATTTTGCAGGCTTAGGGAACAATTCCTTCCATCCACGCTTTACTTCTGTCTTACCTGTTGTTTTAAATGGCAACCCATTTACATCAGTTATGATGGTGGTTTCTTCATATACATAATTTTCATGAAACATAGCAAGTGTGTTCATCATAATCTCATTATAGATGTTACGTTCCTCATAACTTAAGCTAGCTAGTTTTTTAGTGGTAGGAACCGTTTTTGTCGGGATTATTGCATAGTGTTCCTGAACTTTGTTGCTGTCTACGTATCGCTTATTCGGCTTAAGGGAGACTGGTGTAAAGGAAACGTTCATAGTTTCCTGATACTTAGAAAGGTTCTTCAATAAGTAAGCAAATTCATTTTCTGTAATAAAGTTACAGTCTGTACGTGGATATGTAACTAATCGTTTCTCATATAATTTCTGCATTGTTTTCAACACTTTTGAAGGGCTGTATTTCCAACGTTTATTCGCTACACTCTGCAATGTAGATAAGGAATGAAGTTTTGGAGATTTTTGTTGCTTCGTTTTCTTCTCCACCTTTTGCACTGTACCCGGTAGCTCTTCTTTTTCCTTAAGTCTATGCTGATCCATTATAGCTTGTACTTTGGCCTTGTCGGTTTCTTTGATGTTTGCTATGCCTTTATATGTACCTTTATCCGCTTGAAAATAACTTTCAATCTGATAAAAAGGTTCTGGAACAAAGTCTTCAATCTCTTTTTGCCTTTGATATATTAAATAGACGGTAGGTGATTGTACTCGACCGATTGATAGATATCCTGAAAATCCTTTTGTTTGCAGCAAAACTGTAAATAGACGACTGGCATTGATACCTACCATCCAATCGCTAATCTGACGTGCCTTAGCTTCATCGAACAAAAACAAATCCTTTTCATTATTTTGTAGCTGGTTAAACCCTTTTCTGACCTCATCTTTTTCTAGGGAGTTAATCCATAAACGTTTGATTGGTTTCCCTTTTACACCTGTAAGTCGTAGGATACTATAGAAAATATTTGATCCTTCCCGGTCCACATCGGTTCCATTGATGATAACGTCTGCTTGTTGGAAAAGGTGTTTAACGGTTTTGAATTGAGCCCATTTGCCACTGGATACTTTTTCATAGAATTGATCTGGAACTATAGGTAACTGATCGAGCTTCCATTTCTTCCATTCAGGTTTGTATTCATGAGGCTCTTGTAATTCTACTAAATGGCCAATCCCCCACGTAATGGTCGCACCATCGGGAAATGTGTCGTCTGGTTTTAATTCGATATGTGTTTTGGTTTTTTCTTTTATTTGAAATGCGTCGGCATATGCTTTTGCTTGAGACGGTTTCTCTGCTAAGATGACCACTCGTGTCATGGTCTTCACTCCTTTCAACGAAACACAACTGTACTATGAGAATAAACGGAAGGCAAATGAAAAGTGTAAATGGAGGGGATAGAAGCTGAAGAAAGGTATTGTAAAGTTGATGTTGATAGAATCGATAACTCTACATGTATTTTACCACATAAAGGGAAAACTGCTTAGTAATATATACTGAGGTATTGTGAACGCTAAGCAGAACCTACATGCTTCAGATAACTAGTTCATCGAATTTCAAACCTCATCGTCCAAACGATGCTTTTCTTATTATAGGAATCAATCGAAACTGTTTTCACGCCTATAGTAAAATCCATCAAATGAAGGGAAATTATGCTTATTCTGTCTTTTTATAAACTAAATTTTACCATAAATGTCCTGTGCTATTAATAGTTAAAATCCCTCAAAACAATAAATAAGTGTATGAGAAATAGCATTAATATCTACGAAATCCTAATAGTATAAAATATTAGCATAAAAACACACTGTCTGTTAACGTTATCACCTTTACAGAAACGTTTGTTCGTATTTTATATTCCATCATGTTTAAATTGGCTATTCACTATATCACTCAACCTCTGCAGTTGCCTTTCTAACGTGTCCTGATCACTTCTCCACTCCATCTTCTTTCCTGTTCCTCCATACTCCAACGTGACAAAATCAGGAGATGTTTTGGTAAGTGTGAAGGCTAATAATTGATAATCTTCTTCTGCCATTTCTAAGTGCCGATCTTGTAGTCCATTTTCTGGATCATATTCTGGACCGCAAACATGAATCTCTCTAATTCGATGTAGCGGTAACTGGTCTAAATAGTCGTAAGGTGATTCATTTCGATGATAGGCAGCAACTCGTAAATGAGCTAAATCAAGTAGAAGTTCAACACCTGTGTCTTCACATAATGAATAGATAAAGGATGGATCTGATACACATTTATATACTTCACTCCTAGAGTCATAAGGAACATTTTCAATAAGCAGATTTACATCAAGCTTTCCTTTACAATAGAGGATCCCATTATGTAAACGTTGTTTAATAGCTTCTATTGTCGCAGGATGATTGGGCCAGTAGTTATGACGACCAGATAGGTGAATCGCAATATGTGGTGAACTACATTCTTGAATCGCATTATTGATATCATCCCAATCCATTTCCTCAAGATTTGATTGTGCTGCATTGGGTAATGTATGTAGTAAAACAGGTCTTACTTTACGAGCGAATTGTACCTCTTTTGTATAAACATCCCAGCGAGAGAGTTTAATCCAATCTACTGTTACTTTTTCTTGATGTAATAAGTTCAATAATTCTGCTGAATAATTACAAGCTAATTTTATCATCATGGTCCCTCCTGATTACATGTAAGATTTATTCCATACTAAAAAGACTAAAACCTATGTTTTAGTCTTTTTGTTAGTCATTTCATTGTGCTTGTTTCATAGCTGTTACACCCAGAACCTCCTCATATACTTCGAGGATTTGTTCAGATGGTTTAGTCCAGCTGAATTTCTCGGCTTCCTCTCTAGCATTTTCTCTCATGCTTTGGTGAAGAGCCGGATCTTCTAGCTTTTCTACAGCTGTAATTAAACTCTGCGTATCTTCATTTTCGAATAATAGGCCAGTTCGTTCATCATCCACCTGTTCCATAGTAGGTCCACTCTTGGCAGCAATGACTGGTAAGCCTGAAGCCATTGCTTCTAGGATAACCAAACCTAATGTTTCTGTAATAGATGGGAAAATAAACGCATCAGCTGATGAGAACGCTTGAGATAGTTCATTACCATGTAAGAAGCCTGTGAAAATGGTATTTGTACCGGTAAATTTATTTTCTAATTGCTCCCGAACAGGTCCATCTCCTACGATGGCCAACCGAACATCACTACGTTTTTCAAGTAAAGGCTTTAGCTTATGAATTTCCTTTTCCGGTGCTAAACGACCCACGAATACAAGTAGCTTTTTTTCAGGCTCCCCACCGGACAAACGGTTACGCATATCTTCATTATAATGGCTCGGATGGTATCGATCTATCGCCACCCCTCGCTTCCAAACATGAACATTGTGAAAACCATGCTCATCCAATTCATTTTTGACAGCTTGAGAGGTACACAAATTAAGATCTGCTTTATTGTGCAGGCGTTTAAAATACCACCATAGAATTGGCTTAAATGGATATAAATTATAATAGTCCATATATTTTGGTACGTGAGTGTGATAAGAAGCAATTAATGGAAAGTTAAGAAGACTTGCATACTTTACTCCACTAACTCCTAGTAATGCTGGGTTCACCACATGTACTAAATCAGGTTGATGTTTCTCCAGGAGATCTTTAACAATTTTATTTGGTAGTGCAAACGGTCGGTACCTATAGAAAGGTAAATTTGTTGCTTTTACCCCTTCAATAATTGCTCCTTCAAATTCCGTAACGCCAAGATCAGGTGCAATAACAACAACTTCGTGATTTTGTTTGCGTAAATACTTAATAGCTTCTGTTAACCTTGTTACAACTCCATCTGTAGAAGGCAGAAACGTTTCTGTTATTATCGCAATCTTCACTATACATACTCCTTTGTCTTCCTATTAATGAAACAGTATTCCACTTGATAGGAGTTTTTATCCTAGTATCGATGAAACCAAATATCGTTACTTCCAAACAAAAGACTGAAGCATATATCTTGTGCTTCAGCCTTATAGAAATGGAATAAATACATGTAACGTGACAGTGTAATACAATCTTTGAGTCGACGACGCTCTCTAAAGAGAGAACTATATAATAGTTGATATCACCATAATTCCTAACATTCTTATCATACCAAGAATCTACCATAGAAATCATTATAAAATCCATTGATATTTCTAAAGAATATGTGGAATTTAATTTAACGTAAATATTACATGGCACATTGTAACATAAACAGTGTAAAAATACATTATTTATTGTTTTAGTTGTTTTTTTTCTTTGTTTTTTATTATCTACTTGGAGTTACTACTAAGTATAGATATGATATAATTAGAAAACAATGAATATTTTGGATGGATTTCCATGAAATAAACCCTACTAAAGGCGGGATGAATTTGTCTAGTAAAAACAATCCAAAAAAGTTTGCCTTGAACATGTCAGCCGCTCAATTCACAAAGTTTTACGTCTTACATTTGTTACACAAACGTACATCCATGATTAGTGAACACTTTAAAGAAGAGTTTGCTAAGTTAACTGGCAATTGGCGCCCAGCTCCATCTACTCTTCTGGATACATTACATGAAATGACAGATGAAGGTCTTCTCCAACGAAAAGAAGATTACAAATCCTATGAGAAAAAACGTCAAAAAGTTTACTGGTACCGTGTTACAGAAAAAGGTACAGAGGAATTTGAAGTTCTTAAAAAACATTATAAGGTGCTTTTTGATGAGCAATTAGATATTTTAAAACGAATTATGAATGAAATCTATCAATAGATTTCATAAAAAGAGCAATCATCTTCGCTATGTTTGCTCTTTTTTATTTCCTTCTAATCATCCTTTCTATCCTGTATTTTATTTGACAACGATATTTCACCCCCCCAGTTCAAAGCGCTTTCATTTTGTTATATAATAGACACTAGGAAGTTTCAGAATATTCGTATGACGAAGGAGGATTCGATTTGTCACAACACGCAGTATGGTTTCCTAGTGAAACATACAAAAAACAAACTCGATTGTATCAATGGATGAACTCACTTGGTTACACAGATTACGATGCCTTTCATGAAAAATCTATTGATGAAATAGAATGGTTTTGGGATCAGGCCGTTTCAGAACTTGGCATTGAATGGTTCCATGACTACAATCAAACATTAGATTTATCCAAAGGAATCAAGTATCCAAATTGGTTTGTTAACGGTAAGTTGAATGTTACCTACAATGCAGTGGAAAAGTGGGCTAATGATACGGATATGGCAAATGAACTTGCCCTTATATGGGAAAGTGATGAAGGATTAACTCGTATGTTTACTTATAAACAACTACTCAAAGAAGTAAATCAAGCAGCTGCTGGTTTTCAAGATATAGGAATAGAAAAAGGAGACATCATTGCTTTATACTTACCTATGATTCCAGAAACCCTTTTTTCCATGCTAGCCGCTTCTAAAATTGGTGCGATTTTTTCACCAGCATTCTCAGGTTATAAAGCAGACGCCATTGCGACTAGAATAAATGCATCAAAGGCCAAAGTACTCATAACAGCTGATGGATTCCACAGACGTGGTAAAACAATGCTTATGAAAGAAGAAGCAGACAAAGCAATCAAACAGTGTCCCTCTATAGAAAAAATGATAGTAGTTGAGCGTTTAGGTTCGGAAATAGATCTGGATGCGTACAAAGAAGTAACATGGTCGACCATGACGAAAAATGTAACCGATTTCAAAACCGAAGAAATGAACGCTGATGACCCTTTTATGATTATTTACACCTCAGGTACTACTGGTAAACCGAAAGGAGCTCTTCATACACATAGTGGCTTTCCTATTAAGGCTTCCTTTGATGCTGGTATTGGGATGGATGTAAAAAAGAAAGATACTTTATTTTGGTACACAGATATGGGATGGATGATGGGTCCATTTCTAGTGTATGGAGGGTTGATTAATGGTGCCTCCATTGTCATGTTTGAAGGAACACCTGACTACCCTAACCCAGATCGATTGTGGGATATTGTAGAAAGACACCAAGTGACACATCTTGGCATTTCACCTACACTAGTCCGCTCCTTGATGAAGAACGGGACAGATTGGGTCAATCAACATGATTTATCAACCCTACGAGTGATTGGAGCAACAGGAGAACCCTTTAATCCAGAACCATGGATGTGGTTATTTAAAGATGTCGGGAAATCACAAATCCCTATCTTTAACTATTCAGGAGGAACGGAAATATCAGGTGGAATGCTAGGCAATGTATTGGTAAAACCAATTGGTCCGGTAACCTTTAATTCAGCCTTACCTGGTATGGACGTACAAGTATATAATCATCAAGGAAATTCAGTCTCTAACCAAGTTGGCGAGCTTGTACTCCTTAAGCCATGGGTAGGTATGACGAAAGGGTTTTATAAAGAAAATGAACGGTATGAAAAAACATATTGGAATCGCTGGCCTGACACGTGGGTACATGGAGACTGGGTTATCCATGATGAGGAAGGATTTTATACCATTACAGGCCGATCTGATGACACGTTAAACGTTGCCGGCAAGCGAACGGGACCAGCTGAAATTGAATCTGTACTAGTTGAACATGATGCAGTAGTTGAGGCCGGGGTAATCGGAGTTCCCCATCAGGTTAAAGGCGAAACCCCCGTTGCATTTGTCGTCTTAAAACCCCATATGTCTGAAACAGATGCCTTAAAAGAAAAGATTTTGCAACATACTATTTCTGTTTTAGGAAAAGCATTAGGACCTAGTAATCTTTATTTTGTAGAGGACCTACCTAAAACAAGAAATGCTAAGGTAATGCGAAGAGCTATTCGAACAGCATATTTAAACGAAGAGTCTGGAGATTTATCAGCATTAGAAAATCCTCAAGTGGTGGAGGGAATTCGCAAGCTTGGTCAGCATACTTAAGGTTAAGTGAGCTTAATAGCGCAGAAGTGCCTATTTAGCAAGGAATGGGCTGCGGTACACCAAGGAATATACAAGCAAACATTTTAAAATTTCTTAAATAACAAAAAAAGAGCTGCAGAATCATATCTGGAGCTCTACTTCTTTATTCAACCGCCACCATTTTTTCTTTATGACTATGCATATCGCCTTTTTTATAGTGAAGATTCACATGGTATTCCCCTTGTTCTTTAAATGTATAAGCTACGGAATATTCACCTTGTTTACCTTCTTTAGCATCTACATATTCGTGTTTTTCGTCCCCATTTTTCCAAACTTCAAACTGTATTTCTGCTTCGGTTAAAGGTTCATTATCTTTTTGTAAATGACCTACCAGGGTAACCTCTTCATTCACAGGTAGCTTATCATCTAACATGACATGCGCCACTATGCCACCCTCACCATGATCAGATTCTTCACTACTACCTTCTTCATAACTTTCCCCTTCATCCATTCCTTCCTCATTGGATGAACCATGATACATTTCTCCAATTTGCAATTCTTTTTGTGGCATATTATGCATGCCTCTTGCTGTCACATGTGAAATAACATAATAGGTACCTGGTTCATTTACTGTTTTCTCTATTTCATAAACACCCTTTTCAGTAAATTCACCTTCTACTTTTTTATGCTCTTCTTGGCCTTTCTTCCAAAATTCAAACTCCACTTCATCTGCATCATTTACGTTCTCATCACCCTGGGTTACCTTAGCCTGAATAGTGAAAGACTCTTTAGGCTTTAATTGGTCGCTTGAAGGGTCTGTTGAAATGGAAACTTCAATCATTTCAGGTACATCATCGGAATCACTTGATGAAGCTTTGTTTCCTTCTTCTTTTGGTTGACCTCCACAAGCAGCTAGAATAAATAAAGCAAACATAAACATAAAGGTTTTCATTATTGTTTTTTTCATTATCATATTTCCTTTCTACCAAGTAAGTATCATTCTTAACTAAACAAATCTTTTTTATAGGCACAACTACTACAAATATAACGCAATACATACTCTTTTGTAATTCATTTTAAAAAGTGTTTTATGAATTCTTTGTGAACAAAAGTGAACGAAATATCTCAAGAAAAGCCACAGCCCTATCATGGACTGTGGCATACTTTAAGTGTTTATGATGATGCTGGTGAGGATGCTAAACGACTCTTCACTACTTCTACATCATTAAATGGGAGTACTGTTTCGCCAATGATTTGATCTGTTTCAAATCCCTTTCCAGCGATTAGAATAATATCTCCTTGTTCAGCTAGAAGGATGCTTCGTTCTATTGCTTTTCGTCGATCTTCAATAACTTCGTAGCTGGATTCAAGTAATACCCCTTCTTCTATATCTTGGATGATGGTTGAGGGGTTCTCAGACCGAGGATTATCTGATGTTAAAATCATATGATCGCACCATCGACTGGCTATCTGTCCCATTTTTGCTCTTTTTTTAGGGTCTTTATCTCCACCACAACCAAATACCACCATCAGTTTTCCGGCCGTGTAAGCTCTTATGTTTGATAGGACGTTTTCCAGCGCATCTGGGGTATTAGCATAATCAATCATAACAGAGAACCCTTGATCAGATTCAATAGTCTGCAAGCGCCCCTCAGGACTTTTTACAACAGCTAACGCTTCTTTAATTTTTTCAATTGAAAGCCCCATTTGTAAACAACTCGCAATGGCAGCTAATGAGTTGTACACGGTAAATTCACCCGGGATAGGGACACTGATTTCTTCGGTTAGATTTTCCCCTTCTAGTGTAAAAGAAACACTAGAAGCAGTACTGGTAATAGAAACAGCCCGTAAATCCGCTTCTCCATTCGTTATTCCAAACGTTGTGTATTTTCCTATACTAGCATCAATGAAATCATGGGCATGCTCATCATCAGCATTGATGATGGAGAATGGACAGCTCTTGAACAATTTCAATTTCGCTTGTTTGTAGTTGTCGAATGTTCCATGATCATCTAAGTGATCCTGGGTTAGATTCATAAATACACCAATATCAAAATCACATCCATTTACACGGTCCAGAGCAAGTCCCATCGAAGAGACTTCCATAACAACATCCGAAACGCTAGATTGTTTCATCTTAGAGAAGGTATCTTGAAGGTCCAGCGCTTCTGGGGTTGTTGGTGTCGTTCGTCGACTTTCTATATCCATTTCGTTCACTTTATTTCCTAGCGTTCCAATGCTGCCCACTTTTCGGCCAGCATGTTGTAGAATGGAAGAGATCATATGAGATACAGAGGTTTTCCCATTCGTCCCAGTTACGCCTACTAACCGAAAATCTCTGGAAGGATACTGATAGAATTGACTAGCTAATGAAGGTAAGATAGAACGAGCCTTGTCCACTTGGATCACCGTTAAATCTTCTGGTATAAATTCCAAGGCTACTTTTCTTTCGACTATAATCGCTGAAGCCCCTTTCATGACAGCCTGTGCAATATAGTCATGTCCATCAGTACGTTGTCCTTTTATACATACAAAGAGTGAGTCCTGCTCAATATGCTTAGAGTGATAGGAGATTGATTCAATATACGTATCTTCTGTGCCTTGAATCAATTCGTAGTCAATATTATTTATTACATCGTTTAATTTCATGGAAACACCTCTTCCTTCAAAATCTCTTCTCTTTATTATATAAGTATACATGCACTAAATGACAAGGAGCAAAACCCCCGTATATGAAAAATACGAGGGTTTTGCTTCACGTTTTTTAGCTTATACAGGATATACCCCATGTTTGCGTTCTGTAAAGGTTAGATTTTTAGATTCATATACCTCAAATCGTTTAATGAGTTCATCTCGCAAACGATTTGGAGTAATTATCTCATCTACAACCATTTCGGAAGCAAGGCGATAGATATCAATATTTTCTTTGTATTCTTCTTGCTTCTCTTTTATAAATTGAGGTCGTTCTTCCTCTGGTAGTTCAGCTATTTTATTTGCATACACCGCATTCACTGCTGCTTCAGGTCCCATAACGGCAATCTGGGCACTAGGAAGGGCAATGCAACAATCTGGTTCAAACGCAGGGCCTGCCATGGCATATAATCCAGCTCCATATGCTTTTCGAACGATGACAGAGATCTTAGGGACAGATGCTTCACTCATGGCTGAAATCATCTTAGCACCATGACGAATGATACCGGCTTTCTCTACTCGCGTTCCAATCATAAATCCTGGAATATCTGCTAGGAATAGAAGCGGAATATTAAAAGCATCGCATAGATTAATAAACTTCGCTGCTTTATCTGCAGAGTCATGGAACAGAACGCCACCTTTCATGCGTGGCTGGTTGGCAATAATGCCAACTGGTTTCCCATTCATACGGGCTAACCCTGTTATTAATTCGCGAGCAAAAAGTTTTTTTATTTCACAGAATGATTCTTCGTCTACTAGGTGATCAATAAACTCATACATATCAAAAGGGGCATTTTGATTTTCCGGAATTAATTGTTCAATCGTTTTTTCATGTTCTTTAATCGGCAATGCTTCTTGGACAGGTGGCTTCGCTTTATAATTTTGTGGAAAATAGGCTAAGTAATGCTTTGCGTACTCTATTGCTTCTTCCTCAGATTTTGCTAACACGTCTCCGCATCCTGATTCTGAGCAGTGCATTTTAGCTCCACCCATTTCTTCCAGCGTTACTTTTTCCCCGATAACTTTTTCAGCCATACGTGGAGATCCTAAATACATCGAAGCATTTCCTTCAACCATCACGACGATATCACAAAATGCCGGAATATAAGCACCTCCTGCAGCAGATGGTCCAAACAATAAACACACTTGAGGAACACGACCAGATAACTTCACCTGATTATAGAAGATGCGCCCTGCTCCTCTTCGACCAGGGAACATTTCTACTTGGTCTGTAATTCGTGCGCCTGCTGAGTCAACTAGATAGAGCATAGGAATCTCTAATTTTTCAGCTGTTTCTTGAATTCGAATAATTTTTTCAACCGTTTTTGCTCCCCATGAGCCGGCCTTTACAGTGGAATCATTTGCCATTACACATACAGATTGGCCGTTGATTTTGCCTATCCCGGTCACAACCCCATCAGCAGGAAGACTTCCATCTTGAGCATTTGCAAAAAAGGCATCTTCTAATTCGATGTCATCATCAAATAAAAGCTCAAGGCGTTTTCTGACAAACATCTTTCCTTTTTCTTCATTGCGCTGATGGTACTTTTCGCCACCACCTTTTCTAATTGTTTCTACTCGTTCTTCAAAGGCTTCTTCAAATTTCATATCTTACACCCTCCTGTCTTTATTCTCCTCTAAAATTAGCCTTTCGCTTTTCTTTGAATGCTTCTAATCCTTCAAGCCGATCTTTAGTAGGTATGGTCGTTTGATAACACATCCACTCAATTGCAAGTCCACTATGAAGGTCTACTTCATACCCTTGTTGAATAGCATGTTTCGCTTGCTTTAAAGCTATGGGTGCATTGGCAGCAATACGTTCTGCTTGTTGGAGAGCCTGTTCCATTAAAGTCTGTTGTGGTACCACTTGTTCCACTAAACCAAGAGTTGAAGCTTCCATTGCATCAATCCGTTTTGCACTGAAGATTAGTTCTTTGGCTTTCCCAAGTCCTATTAATCTAGGCAAGCGCTGTGTACCACCTGCGCCAGGAATAATGCCAAGCGAAACTTCTGTTAACCCCATCTTGGATGTCTCTGACGCATATCGAATATCACATGCAAGGGAAAGTTCAAGCCCTCCCCCAAAAGCTGCACCATTTATTGCAGCAATAACTGGACAAGGAATAGACTCCACTTTATTGACCACTTCACCAATTCTATGTACGGTTTGAACGACTTGTTGTTGGGTCATGGTTGAACGTTCCTTTAAATCTGCTCCTGCACAAAATGATTTCTCACCAGAGCCAGTCACAATGACACACCGAATAGCGTCATTTTGTTTTACCTCATGAATCAAAACCTCTAAATCATCCATCAATTGATGAGAAAATGAGTTTGCCGCTTCAGGACGGTTTAATGTAATTATGGCAATATGGGAACCGCTCATTTCTAAGGTCACTGCATTCGTCATTGGGAGGCGCCTCCTTTATTCAATATCTGCATATGATGGGATGGTAAAGATTTATTCATCTTTTGCTGAATAAATTGTCCCGCATCAAGAAGTCTTTCGTGCTCAATTCCTGTATTTACATTCATCCCTTGCAACATGTACAAAAGGTCGTCCGTAGCTAGATTACCAGATGCCCCTTTTGCATAAGGACAACCACCAAGTCCACCAAGAGCACTATCAAAGGTATGATAACCCAATTGTAATGCTGTTAGAACATTTGCAAGTGCAGTGCCATGTGTATTATGAAAATGCAATGCCAAATGGTCTTTATTAAAATACTTATCCATGGTTTTTAGAACGTGTTCAACTTGAACTGGATTAGCTACACCTATCGTATCGCCAATCGAAAGTTCATCAATGCCCATTTCAAAAAGCTCATGACAAACTCTGAGTGTATTATCAATAGAAACGGAGCCTTCATAAGGACAACCGAAGACAGTTGAAAGATACCCTCTCACGGATTTTTGTTCTTGTTTCGCCTCATTTACAACTTCCTGGAGTACTGGGAATGTTTCCTCAATACTTTTATTAATGTTCTTTTTGTTATGCGATTCTGAAGCGGACATAAAAATGGATACTTCATCCACGTTAGCTTCCAGTGCTCTTTCTAATCCCTTGCGATTAGGGACTAAGGCTGCATACGTTATATCTTTTTTCCTTTTTATCGCCTTAGCAACTTCTAGTGCATCTCCAAGTTGAGGAACCCATTTTGGATGAACAAAGGATGAAATTTCAATATAGGATAAACCAGTCTCTGATAACTGGTTTATCCATTCTACTTTATCCTCGGTAGAAATCATTTCTTGTTCATTTTGAAGACCATCCCTAGGTCCTACTTCCTTCACTGTTACTTTTTGAGGGATATTCAAGAAAAATACCTCCTATCTATTCTAGGATTGCGACAACATCGCCCTCGTTTACGAAGTCCCCTTCTGACACTTTTAATTCTTTAACTGTACCATCATCATCTGTTGGAACTGGAATTTCCATTTTCATAGATTCTAAAATAAGTAGATCCTGTCCAGAAGATACTGCTTCCCCTTCCGCTACAACTATTTTCCATACACTTCCTGCCATGTTTGCTTTTACTTCCATCATTTTGCTTCCTCCTTTAAATAGTACGTTTCAATAAAGTGTGTGTTTGTATTGCCTCGTTTAAATGCATCAAGAGCTAGGATGTCACGTAACATAGGAAGATTTGTTTTTATTCCTTCTACGTGATATTCCTTTAGTGCTTTCTCCATTAATTGAATGGCATCGTTTCGATTACTTGCTGACGTGATACATTTCGCGATCATTGGATCATAGAAAGGAGATACAAACGAACTACCATCTACAGCAAGTTCATGCCTAACGTAATCTCCTTCAGGTAAGGATAGACTAGTCATTTGGCCCGGAGCAGGATAGAACGTCTTTGGATCCTCAGCATAGATACGAACTTCTAAAGCATGTCCTTGAATCATCAAATCCTCTTGTTTATGACGTAATTCTTCCCCAGCAGCAATACGGAGCTGTTCCTCAACAATATCTAATCCGGTTATTTCTTCTGTGATAGGGTGTTCTACTTGCAAACGGGTGTTCATTTCTAAAAAGTAAAAATGTTGATCTTTATCTACTAAAAACTCTATTGTTCCAGCGTTTTTATAACCAATTGTTTTAGCTGCCTTCACTGCTGCCTCTCCCATTCGCTGCCGTGTATCTTCTGAAATAAACGGAGATGGTGCTTCCTCAATTACTTTTTGATGACGTCGTTGTATCGAACATTCACGCTCAAATAAATGGATAGTATTCCCTATTCCATCAGCTAGAATTTGTATTTCCACGTGGTGTGGTTCTACAATCTTCTTCTCAAGAAACATCGTTCCATCCCCAAAGAACATCGTTGCTCGCTTGGAATTGCTTTCAAAAGCCTTTTGCAATTCTTCATCATTGTTTACGATTTGCATGCCGATGCCTCCACCTCCAGCAGAAGCTTTTAGCATGATTGGATACCCTATCTCCTTTGCTGCCTCGATGGCATCCTCAGGAGTTTCTACAGCAGACTCTGTCCCTGGTATGACAGGCACGCCTGCTTCCTGCATGGTTTTTCTAGCTGCAACTTTACTGCCCATTTTGGTCATGACATCAGGTGAAGGTCCAATGAACGTAATCCCTTTCGCTTCAATAGAATTTGCAAAGTCTCCATTTTCGCTAAGAAGTCCATACCCAGGATGAATAGCATCTACATTAGCTTGCTCCGCAATCTCTAGGACTTTTTCAACATTTAAATAGCTTTCATTCACTCGAGAACCACCAAGGGGGTAACTCTCATCAGCTTCTCTCACGAACGGTTTATCTGCATCTGGCTCCGAATAAATCGCAACAGTCTGGATGTTCATTTTTTGACATGTACGAATAATACGAGATGCAATTTCTCCCCGATTAGCGATTAATACTTTTTGAAACATTGAACATCCTCCTTATTTTACATTTGTATTAACGATTTCTTCTGCTTCCTGACGCAACTTGAATTTTTGAATCTTTCCACTCGCGGTCATAGGGTATTCATCCGTAAATTGTATATATTTTGGTATTTTATGCCTTGAAATTTCCCCTTCACAAAAGGCTCGAATGTCTTCTTGTGAAGGTGTGGAGACATCTTCCTTCAAAATGACAAATGCCATGAGTTCTTCCCCGTATTTTTCATCTGGAACTCCGATGACCTGTACGTCTAATATATCTGGATGCTGGTACAAGAATTCTTCTACTTCTCTAGGGTAAATATTCTCCCCACCGCGTATAATCATATCTTTTATCCTACCAGTAATTTCAACGTATCCTTGTTGATCCATCACCGCAATATCCCCTGTATGGAGCCAACCTTCTTCATCGATGGCTGCGTATGTCGCTTCTTTATTTTTATAATAGCCTTCCATGACAAGGTAGCCTCGTGTACATAACTCCCCTGGTTCGCCTTGTGGTACTTCTTCTCCAGTTGATGAGTCAATTACTTTCACTTCTACATTTGGATGCGCCTTCCCAACTGTACTTACACGGAGTTCAATAGGATCATCTGTCCGGGTTTGTGTTATAACTGGAGATGATTCGGTTTGACCATAGGCAATCGTGATTTCCGTTGCCCCCATTTTATCCATTACATTTTTCATTACTTCCATAGGACATGTAGAACCAGCCATGATACCTGTTCTAAGATGCTTGAATTCAAAGTCGTTGAATGAAGGATGATTTAATTCCGCAATAAACATCGTCGGTACACCGTGAAGTGCAGTGCATTGTTCTTGTTCAACAGCTTTTAGAACTTCTTCAGGGTCAAATTGCTCCAGGATTACCATCGTACTTCCTTGAGAAACTGCTGCCATCGTCCCTAGTACACAACCAAAACAATGAAAGAATGGTACAGGAATACAGAGACGATCATCTTCTGTTAGTTTCATGCACTCAGCAACTTGTTTACCGTTATTAACGATATTGTAATGAGATAACATGACTCCTTTAGGGAAGCCTGTTGTTCCAGAAGTGTACTGCATGTTAATGACATCTTTAAAATGCAATGTTTCCTGTCTTCTTTTAAGCACTTCATCTGATAGCTGTGTGCCTTTTTGAATGATTTCATCCCATGTGTAAAGGTTTTCATAATTTCCTTCACCTAACACAACGATATTTTTTAAGTTTGGTAGATTCGGGGCGAAAAGTTCCCCTTTTGGTGATGTTTCTAATTGAGGACACACTTGAAATAAAATGTCCAAGTAAGAAGTGCCTTTAAATTCTTCAGCGAGTATTAACGTAGTTGCATCTGATTGCTTTAGTAAGTATTCTAGTTCCTTCGCTTGGTAGTTCGTATTGACTGTTACAAGGACAGCACCCATTTTCCCAGTAGCAAATTGGGATACTAGCCACTCTGGTTTATTATCTGACCAAATAGCTACATGATCTCCTTTTTCGACACCAAGTGCCATAAACCCTTTCGCTGCATCGTTTACCATTTCATTAAATTCTTCATAGGTCTTCCTGAGGTCATGTTCTGGATAGACAAATGCTTCATAGTCCGGATATTTTCTCGCTTTATCTTCTAACAATTCACCCACAGTTAGTTGTAAAAGGGACATGCGTAACCTCCTAATTGATTATAAATCATAAGACAGCACAATAGTTCTAAACTATTAACACCCTAATTCACGACTAATTACCAAGCGTTGGATTTCTGATGTTCCTTCTCCGATTTCTAATAACTTTGCATCACGAAGGTATCGTTCCACTTCATATTCACGCATATAGCCGTAGCCTCCATGGATTTGGATAGCTTGGTTCGCTGAACGGAAAGCGGTTTCAGAAGCGAACAATTTAGCATACGCAGATTCTTTCTTAAATGGCTTACCTTGATCCTTCAACCATGCTGCTTTCATTACCATATTTCTAGCTAAATCCACTTCCATAGCCATATCTGCTAACTTGAATTGGATTGCTTGAAACTTGGAAATAGACCTCCCAAATTGTTTACGTTCTTTTGCATATGCCAGTGCTTTATCAAGTGATGCTTGAGCAATGCCAACTGCGAGTGCAGCAATAGAAATCCTACCACCATCGAGAGTATATAAAAATTGATTAAAGCCCTTCTCAGGATCACCTAAGACATTTTCTCTTGGTACACGAACATCCTCTAGTACAATCTCGGACGTATTGGATGCGCGTACGCCCATTTTGTCGTAATTACTATTAATCTTCATTCCTTTTGTCCCTTGAGGAACGATAAATGCCGAAATGATACTCTTTCCTTTGTCGTCTTTGCCTGTGACAGCGGTAACCGTTATATTCCTTGCATACTCAGCGTTTGTAATCCAGGACTTTTCGCCATTAATTACATACTCATCACCATCTAGTTCTGCACGGGTTTGCGTTCCTCCTGCATCTGATCCAGCATTTGGTTCTGTTAAACCGAATGACCCTAGAGCTTCCCCTTTAGCCAAAGGGACTAAGTACTCTTGTTTCTGTTCTTCTGTGCCGAAATAGTAGATGGGACTAGCTCCAAGTGATACAGCTGCAGCATAACTTAACCCAGTACCTGCACATACACGACCAATCTCTTCAACAGCCAGTGCGTACGTTAACGTATCCCCACCAGCACCACCATACTTCTCCGGAAACGGGATTCCAAGAATACCGAGTTTCCCCATTTCATCAAAAATATCTTTAGGAAATTCAGAATTCTTGTCTAATTCGACTGCTCTTGGTGCAATCACTTCTTGAGCGAAATCACGTACCATCTTTTGGGTCATTTCTTGTTCTTTTGTTAATGAGAAATCCATTTTAACACTCTCCTTTATGAGTAGAGATACCGACTGGTTGGTCGGTATTGCTCAAAAGTAAAACCTTTAATCATTGTCAAATAAAAAAGCTTCCTTCAAAAAGTACTCTTGGTTCGTGTCTTTATTCATTTCTTCTGAGGTTAGGAACGCATGTAGTATAATATCTACATAAATCGAAGCAATTTCATCAATGGGTTTTTCTCCTTCTCTTCGATACCATTTATACGTCCAGTTAACCATTCCTAACAAAGCCATACCAGCAATTTCTGGTGGCAGTTCATTACGAAACTCACCTGCATCTTGACCTTTTCTAATCACTTCAAAAATATTTTGCTTAAATTGATCTCGCTTTTTCTTAATTAGCTCCTCGTAATGAGGCTTTAAATAAGTGCTTTCTTGATAGAACACATAAATATGGGCTTTATAGAGGTCAAATACTCGAACAAAAGAATGAACGATAGCTTGTAACTGATCCGTCGGGGCTTGATACGTTTCCTTTGCTTGATTGGCCTTATCTAATACATATGTAATAAACGTATCGTGTATCACATATAAAAGTTCATCCTTAGAATGAAAATAGTGATAAAAACCACCCTTTGAAGCCCCACAATGTTCTACAATTTGATTGATAGATACACCATGATAACCATGTTTTTCAAACAAATCCAGGGAAGATTGGATTATCCTCTCTTTCAACTCTGCCATACACCTTCTCCTCTACCTTTCCTCAAACTAACCTCTATGGTGATATTTTATCATAACTTTCAGAAAACAAACATAATTAATTTTCCCTGTTTTGAATAGTCTATTGTTCTTGTTTCGCTAGCAAAAGAACTACAGAGATGAATTCTGATTTACTTTAGTCATTATTAGCCATTAATCCTACAGCGGAACAAATTCTATACAAATTGACAAATAGTAGACCTAACAACCTTCTTGGAAGACCTATCGATGAAATTCTTTCTAGTTCAGAGCTTTTAGATGCATATCGCGCACAAATTAAACAAGATTTTGAAATTGAGATAAAAAATGACCAACAAGATTTCTACACGGTACAGATTATTCCTATATTTAATAACCAGAATCAACCTTCAGGCGTACTTTCTATTTTCTCAAATATTACCGATCGAAAAAATATGAACGGGAACTATATAAAAAAGCAATTACAGATGATCTTACCGGTCTATTTCATCGAAAACATTTCATTAGTAATGCGACCCAATATTTAAACCATTATACTGATATTTCTGTATTGCTAATGGACATTGATAATTTTAAGGGTGTCAATGACAAATACGGTCATGATGTGATGTTGGAGACGCTGTTTAAAAGGGATTCGCGAAGATTGCTTATGATGTAATTGGAGATGAAGGTATTATAAGTCGCTTTGGTGGTGAAGAATTTGCTGTATTATTACCTGGATTAAATCAATATGAAAGTTCAATAAAAGCAGAACAATTACGCGCAATAATCGAAAGCCACTCTATTCCATCAGAACTTGAAATTGTCATGATTACAGTTAGTATAGGAATAGCAACCAAAAAAGACCCCGCAGACACATTCGCATTCCTATATAAACAAGCAGATGCAGCATTATATAATAGTAAGCAGGCTGGTCGAAACAGTATTTCCTTAGGTTAATCAATTAGCTTAATTAATTGACACTATCTTAGATAACACTTCATTAGTATGTATTCTATAATGAGTATTAAACGTTAAAGCACATACTTTACATGGGAAAGACTGTAAATAATCTATTTACAGTCTTTTTTGTTTCTTAGGTTTCGTTACATATTGCTGTTGATATTTTCAAACAGGCATAATCTTGAAGACTTAAATCGAGATATATTTGATATTAGTACACTCCTCTTAAACCAAATAAAAAGAGAACTCAAGTTTTTGAGATAATGGGGTGATAGGCAATCTTGGTATTGGACAAGTATATGAGTGGGCAAAAGAAAACCAACCTAAAATGTATTATAATGATATAAATTAATAAATGAAGATGCGCAGAACCGACTAGCATTAACGCTCGATCTTACTGCGCATCTGTTATATTCGCAAGGTTTGCGTATATCGTAAGGTTTCGTTGGTACCACCATCTAACCTAGTCTATACCAACATAATTTGTTTCTTTTCTCAATTTCTAATGGAAAGGGGAGAGTTTGAGGTTATATCAGCAAACAAATACTTAACTTAAAAACATAATTCATACCTATCTTTAAGAAATGACTGTGTTAAAAAAATACTGTTGATATTAATAGGAAAAGAAAAGCTATTCCCTATCCTTGCGACCGCCATATACTGTTCATGGTCTCTCTTTGCTCGTTCTTCCTCATTCAATTCACTTAAGTATCTATATATACTATCCATCCAATCAACAGCATAGATTCTTTCATGATCCAATTCCTCAGCAAGCCTAAACCCGATTTGATGAATTTCGTTTATTCCTAAATCGATTTGGTTATTTAGATAGTTTTAATAATGATGATTCACCCTATCATTCTCTTGCTTTACTACTTCAAATGCTATCTTAGTTGGCCTAAACTCCTAAATCCTCTCAATCACTTTACGTATGTCCTCTTGTCTTCTTGGTTCTAGTAAATCACTCGCATCAACTCTATATAAATCAGGTGTATGTATCATGTGAAATGTACCTAAAATCATAACCTCAGGTTTCCTTAGGTGCTTCATTATCCCCCCCTATTCCTTGTTGGATGTACATAGATACTATCTGAGTTAGTATAAATAAAACAGCTATCTTTTCTGTTCTTTAAATAATTGCGATATAAAATAAGAGATGCTAGCAATCAGTAACATGATTAACAAATGAATATTTCTTTCTCCAAAACTTATTTTTTGATGTGAAATAGTAGAAGAATTAGAAACGTCTGAAGTATAAGTTATAGTCAAAAACAAGCCTGAAGTGATCTCATAAATATAATAAAGTAAAATAAAGCTTCCTATAAAAAAGAAATATCTCTTCATAACTCCTTCTCCTTTCCACCTTATTTCTACGAAAATGTCCTCAATCAGTTTCAAAAGAATATAATTTTCACCAGAGGTTATTTTAAGTTGTAATCTCTTTCCTTGTCCTTAGGAACTATTTATTCTTGTTTTTGGTTTTTTCTTTTTATGTCTTTTTATGTTCGGAGTTGCTACTAAGTATTTTTAAAATACTACTACAAGTCCTGCATCCATCTTCTTATCATCAAAAAAAGCCGCCTGTTCTCTACTACCTTACAGACGGCTTTGTTGACCTACTATTTAATTGGATGAACCAGTTTCAGTATCTTGAACGTCAAATACTTTTTGATAGGTTGCTTCTCTCCATACATCTATTACCTCACCAGTTCGGTCTACATCCACAACAAAGGATCCATTGCTGTATCGGTCACTTGTTTTCAATTCATACGGAATGATTTCTTTGATCTCTCCCCTACTTGTTTTCAATTGGAGAGCTTCTCGATCGTCCACTAATTCAAGGGCCACAATACGGTGTGGATTACGTTTTAATTCACGTAACATAACGACTCCACGCTTTGCCCTTGTCGTTTGTTCAAATTCCTTTAATCTCATACGTTTTACAGCACCACGTTGGGTGATTAATACAACGGAAGGGTTAGTCAAATCACTGAACACTTTACCGTTTACGATATACTCATCTTCTTTTAGCTGCATTGCTTTCACACCGGCAGCTCGTTGTCCTATTGGCTTCACTTCAGTTTCATGATACCAAAGACCATATCCATTGTTGGAGGCTAAAAATACTTCATAGTGTCCATCTGTCACATGAACATCTACAACTTCATCATCATCTTTGAGATTGATGGCAACTAACGGTTTAGAATATCTCTGAGCTTGATATAGCGACAATTCACTTCGTTTAATCATTCCATTTCGAGTTACAAATAATAAGAACTTTTCTTCTTTAAAATTCCTTATCGGAACGGCTTTGATAATTCGTTCATCTTTCTCGATTGATATAATATTTGCTAAATGTTGTCCCAAGTCTTTCCACCTAATATCAGGTAGTTGATGTACAGGTATAAACAAATAATTTCCTTTGTTTGTAAATAACAGTAATGTATCTGTCGTATTAATCTCAAAGAGTCCTAATAAGTGATCGCCATCTTTCATTGCAAAATCGCCACCATTTGAAGCTCCATAAGACCTAAGGCTTGTCCGCTTAATATAACCTTCATTCGTTATAGATACTAGAACATCTTCGCTTGCAACCATGACTTCCAGGTTGATTTGAAGATCCTCTACCTCTTCTTCAATAGCAGTCACTCGCTCAGTGGCGTATTTTTTCTTCATGCTCTTCAAATCATTTTTAATGACACGAAGCAGTTTTTTCTCGTCACTTAAAATAGTTTCAAGCTCAGCGATTCGCTTCTTAAGTTCTTCTGCTTCTTCCTCAAGGGAGGTAATATCTGTGTTCGTTAAGCGGTATAATTGTAGATTCACAATTGCTTCTGATTGTGCTTCAGTAAATTCATATTGTTTAATTAACTGCTGCTTTGCATCTTGTTTATCTTGTGATGCACGAATGGTTGCAATGACTTCATCCAAGATGGAGATTGCTTTCATTAGACCCTCAAGAATATGAGAGCGGTCTTTAGCTTTTTGCAAATCATATTGTGATTGTCTAGTAACAACTTCTTTCTGGTGAGCAATATAAGAATCTAAAACAGATTGTAGATTTAATAGCTTTGGTGTTTTATTATGAATAGCTACCATATTAAAGTGATAGCTTATTTGTAAATCTGTATTTTTATAAAGGTAATTGAGAATCCCTTTGCTATCCGCATCTTTCTTAAGTTCCACAACTACACGTAGCCCTGTGCGATCTGTTTCATCTCTGACTTCCGCAATTCCTTCGACCTTTTTATCAAGGCGAAGTTCGTCCATCTTTTTAACGAGTGTTGCTTTATTCACGTCATAGGGTATTTCATCAATAACAATTTGTTCTCTATTTCCACGAAGTGCTTCAATTACCGCACGACCTCTTACAACGACTTTTCCTTTTCCAGTCTCGTAGGCTTGTTTAATTCCATCTACACCTTGAATAATTCCTCCAGTTGGAAAATCAGGGCCTTTCATAACAGACATAATTTCATCGATGGTTACCTCTGGACGATCAATTTTCATCATCACAGCATCAATAACCTCATTTAAATTATGAGGTGGGATATCTGTTGCATACCCCGCAGAAATACCAGTAGAGCCATTTACAAGTAAATTTGGAAATTTGGCAGGTAGTACAACTGGTTCTTCAATGGTGTCATCGAAGTTTGGGATGAAATCAACTGTATCTTTATCGATATCGCGGAGTAATTCCGAAGCAATACTCGATAATCGTGCTTCTGTATAACGCATCGCTGCCGGTGGGTCACCATCGACACTACCATTGTTTCCATGCATTTCTACTAACGCATTGCGAACTTTCCAATCTTGACTTAAACGAACCATTGCATCATAAACGGATGTATCACCGTGTGGATGATAGTTACCAATAACCGTACCTACGGTTTTAGCAGCCTTACGATATGGCTTATCGTGTGTATTACGTTCATGCTGCATGGCATATAAGATTCTACGTTGAACTGGTTTCAAACCGTCTCTAGCATCTGGTAGAGCTCGGTCCTGAATAATGTATTTACTATAACGCCCAAAACGGTCGCCTAAGACTTCTTCTAATGGCAAATCCATATATTTTTCTGTTTCAGCCAAAAGTTGATCCCCCTCTAGGACTGCAGTTTATCATTTTCTAGAATATTTGTTTGTTCTTCTAACCCGAATGCTACGTGTGATTCTATCCATTTGCGTCGTGGCTCTACTTTATCTCCCATAAGCGTAGTTACACGGCGTTCGGCTTGTGCTAGATCATCTATGGTTACACGGATAAGCGTACGAGTTTCAGGTGACATCGTTGTCTCCCATAATTGATCCGCATTCATTTCTCCTAAACCTTTATAACGCTGGATGCTATATCCATTTTTAAATTCTTTTAGAATCTCTTTCATCTCGTCTTCTTCCCATGCATAACGGGTCTTTTCTTTCTTACCTTTCCCTTTGGACACTTTATATAGCGGTGGTAATGCAATATATACTTTTCCAGCACGAATTAAATCTTGCATATAACGATAGAAAAACGTTAACAGCAATACTTGAATGTGAGCACCATCCGTATCAGCATCTGTCATAATAATAATTTTGTCGTACTGACAATCATCTATATTAAAATCAGCACCGACTCCTGCTCCAATAGTGTGAATGATTGTACCGATTTCCTCATTCTTTAGTATATCTTGGAGTTTTGCTTTCTCTGTATTGATAACCTTACCTCGAAGTGGAAGAATGGCTTGAAAGCGACGATCTCGTCCTTGCTTAGCAGACCCACCTGCTGAATCACCCTCCACGAGATACAATTCATTTTTCTGAGCATTTTTAGACTGTGCTGGTGTTAACTTTCCACTCAACATCGTTTCTTTTCGTTTTTTCTTCTTACCTGACCTTGCATCTTCCCGCGCTTTTCGAGCTGCTTCACGTGCTTCTTTCGCTTTGATTGATTTCTTAATAAGCATAGAAGCTACGTCAGGGTTTTCTTCTAAGAAGTATGATAATTTTTCCGATACTATGGAATCTACAATGGAACGAGCTTCAGGAGTTCCTAGTTTACTTTTCGTTTGGCCTTCAAATTGAAGCTTTTCCTCTGGTACCCGAACAGAAATGACAGCTGTAAAACCTTCTCGAATATCTGAACCCTCTAGATTCTTATCTTTTTCCTTTAGTAACCCTGTTTTACGAGCATGGTCATTAAAACTTCTTGTTATCGCTGATCTCGCTCCAGATTCATGGGTTCCTCCATCTTTTGTACGAACATTATTCACGAAGGAAAGCATGCTCTCCGCATAGCCATCATTGAATTGGAAGGCAAAATCAACATTGATTTCTTCATGTTCTCCTTCAAAGGCTACTACAGGATGCAAAGTATCTTTTTCTTCATTTAGATAAGAAACAAAGGATTCAAGTCCATCAGGATATTGATAGCTCTCTTTCATATCGTGTCGTTTATCCTCCAGGACAATCTCTAACCCTTTTAATAAAAATGCCGCTTCACGTAAGCGCTCAGATAACGTATCAAAATGGAAAGTGGTTGTCGATAACACGCTCGAATCTGGTTTGAATTGAATGAGTGTACCTGATTTTCTTGTAGCTCCTTTTTGTTCTAAGGAGGTAACAGGTTTGCCACCGCTTTCAAAGCGTTGGTAATACATTTGACCATCTCTAAAGATAGTGACCTCAAGCCATTCGGATAACGCGTTTACGACTGATGCACCAACTCCATGTAAACCTCCGCTAGTTTTGTATCCACCTTGACCAAACTTACCTCCTGCGTGTAGCACGGTAAGTATGACTTCAGGGGTGGGCTTCCCTAGGCGGTGCATCCCTGTAGGCATACCACGTCCTTCATCGCGTACAGATACGCTTTGGTCTTTATGTATGGTGACCGTTATTCGATTACCAAATCCAGCAAGAGCTTCATCAACTGCATTATCGACAATCTCATGCACTAGATGATGGAGTCCTCTGTGATCTGTACTTCCAATATACATGCCAGGTCGTTTTCGAACAGCTTCAAGTCCTTCTAGCACCTGTATTGAATCATCATTGTATTGTGTGTTGTCATTTACCAATCTATTGTACTCCTTTCGTTGCTCTTACTATATAATAGAACGGATGTTCGATTTTGTAAATAAGAGCTTAACGACATTGAACCATGTAAGTAATTCATCTATTCTTTCTTATTTTAGCTTGTTTCAGAAACGAATCAAACAGTCTTTTTCTAAAACACCAAAATTTTGCACTTTTATTCAAAACATTTTCTTCCCTTAAACTGCCTTAAAGAATTGAGATTTAAGGGGTTTGTTTACTTGTAAAACAGGTGTCCATTCTACATGTCTTTTTATCATCTATCATGCAAAAAGAAAATCCCTGTAAAACAGGGATTTTCTACATTACTTACCTATTGTAACAGAATGTGCTACTTTAATGCATGTGTCCATTAAGACTGTGACATCATACTCCTGTAAATAATCTGCTGCCTCTTCGGACACAACTCCCTGCTGTGCCCAAAACACCTTCGCATCTGTTTGCACCGCTTCACGTGCTATGTCAGGAAGATATTCGGAACGACGGAATACATTAATGATATCAATGGGTTCATTGATATCTTTTAGTGAGTCCACTGCTTTTACACCTAACGATTCCTCAATCGTTGGGTTAACAGGAATGATGTTGTAGCCTGAATTTTGCATTTCCTTAGAAATTTGATAGGAAGTTCTAGATGGATTATCTGATAGTCCTACTACAGCAATCGTTTTGGACGTTTCTAATATGTCTTTTATCCGGTCATTCGAAGGATTTTTAAATGCCATTCTAAACACTCCTTTACTCTAAATAGCCATTATCGCGTAAATATTTTCTTGCCACAGCAATTGGCTCCTGACCTTCGGAGTCTACTTTATAATTCATTTCTTGCATTTGGCGTTTCGTAATTTGCCCACCTAGTTGATTTAGTATCCCCTTTAACTCTGGATATTGATCAACAGTTTGCTGAAGCATCAATGGAGCACCCTGGTATGGAGGAAATAAATTCTTAGGATCTTCCAACACTTTTAAGTTATATTCAATCATATAACCCTCTGTGGCGTATGCATCTATAATATCAACTTCACCACTCTTAATAGCTTGCTGTCGCACACCCGCTTCCATCGTCTCGATATTTAGGTCAAGATTATATACTTCCTTCATTCCTTGATAGCCATCTTGTCTATCCTTAAACTCAAGCGTAAAGCCTGCGACAAGTTCATCTTGTACGGACTTTAAATCACCTATTGTTTCTAAGCCATATTGGTCTGCTATTTTTTGTGTGGTAGCAACTGCATACGTATTGTTAAATTCCATTGGTTGAAGAAAAGCCATGTTGTATTCTTCCATCATTCCTTTTTTTGCCTGTTGATAAACTTCTTGGGGGTCATTGCTTTTTGCTTGTTCACCTAAAAACGTATTAATGGCTGTTCCTGTGAACTCAGGGTAAATGTCAATATCACCTGTCTTTAATGCTTCAAAGACGAAATCTGTTTTACCAAGATTAGGTTCTGTCTTCACATATAAATCGGTCTCATCTTCAATTAAGAGCTTGTACATGTTCATTAAAATAGCCGGTTCTGCACCGATCTTACCTCCTACCACTAGATCGGGTTGACGTTCACGGTTAAAGACAAATGGAGTAGTCACAATTAACAATGACACGATTAAGATGGTTGCCAATGAACGGAAACCGGATTTAGCAGAGGTACTTTCTACTAGCCGTAAAATGACATCTAAAATAATCGCAAGAAGTGCTGCAGGAATTGCCCCTAAGAGAATAAGGTTCAAATTACCTCCTTTATCAATACCAAGAAGGATTAACTCACCTAAGCCACCTGCTCCAATTAAAGCTGCAATGGTTGTTGTTCCTACAATTAAAACCATTGAAGTACGAATTCCAGCCATAATGACAGGCATTGCCAAGGGAAGTTCAACTCTTGAAAGCCTTCTGAAGGAACTCATGCCCATTCCTGTTGCCGCTTCTTTCAGGGCAGGATTGACTTCCTTTACTCCGGTATATGTATTACGAAGAATAGGAAGTAACGCGTAAACAATTAATGCTACAACAGCAGGTTTTGTCCCTATCCCCAAAAATGGAATTAAAAATGCTAGTATAGCTAAGCTGGGAATCGTTTGTAGTACAGCCGTAAAACCTATAATTGGCTCTGCTACTTTACGTGTTCTTGTTAACAATAAACCAAGTGGAACAGCGATTAGTATAGCTATTAACAAAGCAATAATTGATAATTGTAAATGTTCCCAAATAGCCTGTAATAACGTACCTTGTCTTTCTTGTAAGACAGAAATGAATTCATTCATTGTTGGATCACCCCATTATCTATTTTCGTTTGTTCTTGGAGGTAGATCACAATGTCACGATAAGAAAGCGTCCCTACTAATTTATCACCTTTAACTACAGGTAATAGAGTTACATTATGTTTCTCAAACACATCCGTCGCATTACGTAAGTGCATTTCATTTGAAAGTGGAGGCAACGTTATAGATTCACCGTCTTGTATAGCACCTTTATAATGGTGTTCACTGTCTTCAATGATATAGAGTCCCTTTTGAGGTGGGAGGTCATTTTCTTGGATTATGTGTGTCTTACTTTGATCCACCATCACATCAACTGCAGTTTGCCATGGGGATTTCCGCTCTCCAACAAAGCTTTTAACAAAATCATTACATGGATTTAGTATTAAGTCTTGCGGAGTGGAAAGCTGGACGATTTCTCCCTCTTTCATGAGACAAACACGATCACCAAGGGAAAGAGCTTCGTCAATATCATGTGTAACAAACACAATGGTCTTTTGTATTTCTTTTTGGAGTTGCTGAATATCCTGTTGAAGCTGTTCGCGGCTTATCGGATCCAATGCGCTAAACGGCTCATCCATTAATATAATATCTGGGTCTGCCGCTAACGCTCTAACTACTCCAACACGTTGTTGCTGTCCTCCTGATAATTCACTCGGAACTCGTTTCTTGTAGGTTTCAGGATCAAGCCCCACCATATTCATTAATTCATCAATGCGTTGGTTTATTTTTTGTTTCTTCCATTTTTTCATTTCAGGTACTACCGCAATATTTTCTTCAATTGTCATATGAGGAAACAGTGCGATTTGCTGAAGTACATACCCAATATTCCAACGAAGTTCAGAAATTTTATATTCCCTAATATCCTTATCATGTATTTTAATCGTACCTGAGGTAGGTTCTATGAGTCGATTGATCATTTTCATGGATGTTGTTTTGCCACATCCGCTTGGGCCAATTAATGCAAGTAGTTCTCCCTTTTCCACGTGGAAGCTCATATCTTTAACAGCTTCGGTTCCATCGGGATACACTTTACTTACATTCGTAAATTCAATCATTTTTTTCCTCCTTGCTTCCATTACAATACCTAGTAAATTGGTCGATTTTGTATTCTATATTATGATAAACGAAATAGGGCAGAATTGCATGTATCCTGCCCATATTGATATGTTACTCATTCTTTTTAATTTCTTTACGATGAGATAGAGATTCCTCAAGTGTTTCCCATGATTGCTCATTGGCGAAATATTTTGTCCATGATGCTATTCCCGCAAGCTCATATCTGTGAACTAATTGTGCTCGTTTTTCGATAGACGTTTCATTTTCTAACCACATTTTATACGTTATTTCTTGTTCAGGTGGAGAATACTCTACATAATCTTGTTCAGTTTCCTCATCATAAGTAGGTTTCACATTATACTCTTCCATCCATTCTTCGGCTTGTTCCATCGTTAATGCTTTTGAGGTAACTTCTGTTTCACTATTATCTAAAGTTTCCATCTTCCACAAACGAGTGTACATTGGAATACCTAATATCAATTGATCATGTGGAACTTGTTCTAGTAATCGATTCATGTTATTTCTTACCCAAGGTAGACTACTAACACTACCTGGATCAGAGGATCCTGACCAGTGTTCATCGTAGGCCATAACCACTAAATAATCAGTAATCTCAGCCAACTTAGCTCGTTCGTAGAACTTAGACCACTGACCGCTAGTGGATAAGAATGTTATATCCATGGATACTACTAAGCCAGCTTGGTGAGCCCTTGGCACAAATTCCCTCATTAGTTGAGTTAATTTCTCCCCATCCTCTTCATAAACATTTTCAAAGTCAAAGTTAAACCCATCTAGATTATACACATCAGCATACTCTAGCAATTGATTTATAACATGTTGACGTGATTCAAAATTAGCTAATACCTCTTTTGTCAAATCAGGATCAAAAGCATTTGAAAACATCGCCCACACACGATAATCTTTATTATGTGCATTCTTAACATATGATTTAGAAGCTATGTTCTGAATATCCCCTTGCTTATTTTCCAACTCAAACCATGTTGGTGATATTACTTGAACTCCTGGTAGAGAAGGTTGAGAAGAAGGGTTAGCACTAGCTTGATAGATTCCATCCCAAGTCATATTCACTGGCCACTCTAGATTAGGTTGAAAAGGATTTTTCACCTTGTCTGTCTTCGTTGTGATTGTTTCTGTTCCTGCAAGTGTAATGGAGGGTTTTTTCACATAACCTCCCACGCCCTCTTTAGTTCTTATGGAATAGAATCCATTTTCTTCTCCTTCAATTACTACGCTGTTATCCAACGCAAGTTCTGCTACATAGGGAGACGTAACTGTAGGTTTCATTCGTACCCTGACAGCATCTTCATCATTTACCTCACCTTTTTGTAACACTTGTTGATTCTCATAGATTGTAATGGAGTTCGTGTTTTCAGCATAGTTAACTGTAATAGAGTACACTTCTTGTAACCATTCACTAGCTAAATATATTACTCCATTGTCCTTTTTAACGGCTGGAAAGCTTAATTCAGCTGGGTTGCTATTTACGTAAAAAGAGGATGAATTATTTGGCATTTGATAGACTTCCTGCTTCGTCGTTACGATAACAGATGAGGAATCCTCATCGTATTGAATAGATTTATCAATGTTTTCTTGTATAAACGAGAAAGGAATATAAGCCTGATCATCATACATTCCATGTAAGCTTAAAGCCTCCCCTTTATAAATGAGAGTATAATCTTGTTCAAAATATGGCACCTTCTCATCTGAAGGAAATGGGTAAATGACCCAGAATATAATAGAGGATAGGACAAACAGTATGGAAATTGATAATACAATCCATACTGTTTTACTAGATTTATTTGTTTGACGTTGATGATCATTCAGTCTAGGCAATATCTACTCTCCTTTAAAACGATAACGTAATGTAAATTGTCCGTATAGAAAACAAGAATGCTGTTCTTTCTATTACTTCTTTCTGATAAAATATAGTAAGCAAATTGCCCGAAAAAGGAGCTGTACTATGGATTATATACTATTTGGACTCATAGCTTATCTGATTGGTTCTATCCCTTTTGGACTCATAGTAGGTAAAATTGGTTATAAGACAGACATTCGAGAACATGGCAGCGGTAATTTAGGCGGGACGAATACCTTTCGTGTTCTCGGGGTTAAGGCTGGGTTAATCGTAACATTAGCTGACATATTAAAAGGAACATTGGCAGCACGTTTACCATGGATTTTCGATAGTGATATCAATTTGCTTATTATCGGAATAATTGCAGTGATTGGGCATATGTATCCTATATTCGCCCATTTCAGAGGTGGGAAAGCCGTCGCTACTTCAGGCGGAATCATTTTAGCTGTCTCTCCGCTATTATTCTTGATTATACTAGCAACGTTCTTTGTAACGCTATACGTAACAAAATATGTATCTCTTTCTTCTATCGTAACTGGTATTGTTACAGTTATCGCTGCCATTATTCTTCAAGAAATAGGGTTGATTATTGTTACAAGTATTTTAACATTATTTGTCATATATCGACACCGCACAAACATAAAACGAATACTTAATAAAACAGAACCCAAAATTACATGGATGTAAGGATGCTTTATTTACCCTCAAATAATCTAAAGCATGTAAAATCCCGCTTGTCTAGTGTGGACAAGCGGGATTCTTTTCCTATTACATGTTCTTTATCGCTTCATCATAAAAGACAGAATGGATTGTTATTTCAACACCTATTCTAGTAACCATAATCCCAATCAATTTCTCTTTCTACAAAATAGCAAGGAATCATATATTCCATTCGCTTCGTCACAAAAGAGCATTTCCAACTTCCTGTATGCTTTAGTAAGCTAAATGTCTCAAGCTCCATTCCCTCATACATAATAAATTCATTCACATCACTTTGGAATACCGCAGTTCCTATCATCTAATTCCACCTTCCTTGCTGTTATGGTGTTGTCACCATTCTATGCATAAAGTAGGACAATCCGAACCAAATATGTAAGATTTTTAAGATAGTGATGGGATTCTCATGATATAATAATAGCTTGAAGGAATGGAATAAGGGATTACGTTCAAACCTATACTATATGTTACGATAGCACATTCTATAAGTATTAAAATTGAATACATGCATTCTTTTCCTGTATACTTTGAATTAGTTTCGATGAGAAGTTTGAAAGGAGTCATCGCTATGAATAAGACCGACGTTAACGCTAAAAAACAACTACCTTCTAAAGAAGATCGTCATAAACTATTTGGCTCTGTTGATCCAGGTCCAAGAACGAAGCCTGTGGAGAAAAATGATATGGCCGACCTGCAAAACTCAAAAAAGGACTTCCTTTTTGATTTAGATGCAGTTGGCATAACAAATGTAAAGCATCCAATCCGCATTCATAGTACAAAAAAACCAGAAATACAAACAACAATAGGAACGTTTCGTTTTTCTTCTAGCATAGGTAAAGGAAGTAAAGGGACTAATATGAGCCGCTTCACAGAACAACTGGAGAAGTATCATAATGAAGGTTTTGCTATTGATATTTATACTCTTAAGAAATTCACAAAAGAGTTAGCAGAACGATTGAAACAACAGGACGCTTCCGTAGAAGTGACGTTCCCATGGTTTTTTGAAAGAAGAGGTCCATTTTCTGATTTAGCAGGAATGAATCATGCGGATGCAACCATTAGTGTGACCTATCATGAAGAGACAGGTTATGATATAGATGTTTCCTTAAAAGGAACAATTACAACCCTTTGCCCTTGTTCAAAAGAAATCAGTGAGTATTCTGCACACAACCAAAGAGGACAAGTCACTATGTCTGTTAAACTTACAGATGACTTTGATGAACAAGAGTTAGATTGGAAAGAAGCACTTCTAGAAGCTTCTGAATCAAACGCAAGCGCTCGAATTCATCCGGTTTTGAAGCGTCCAGATGAGAAAGCCGTTACAGAACAAGCTTATGAGAATCCTCGATTTGTAGAAGATATTGTTCGTCTAGTTGCAGCTGATTTATATGAGATGCCTTTTGTTCAGAGTTTCTATGTAGCTTGTCAGAATGAAGAGTCAATACACCTTCATGATGCTATTGCTGAAATAAATTATGATAAAACCACAGAATAAGAGATGATTCGATGAAAAAAGTGTTTTTATCTCTCATCCGATTTTACCAAAAGGGAATTTCCCCTCTGACACCTCCAAGTTGCCGCTTCTACCCTACTTGTTCACAATATGGTCTAGAAGCTATTCAACGATTTGGAGCAATAAAGGGCGGCTATTTAACGATAAAACGAATTCTAAAATGCCACCCACTCCACCCAGGAGGGGTTGACCTAGTACCTGAAAAAGAATCCAAAGACTCAGAAAAAGTTGATCATAAAGAATGATCAGCTTTTTTCTTATGTGTAATTTATGATATTGAGCTATTATTTTAATTTTGAACTAAGATGATATTCAGGAATGAGGCATAATCTTGAAGACTTGAAGTTGAGATAAATTTGGTGATCGCACAGAAAGAACGATGTACCCGTAGATTTAGTTAGAATAAAGGTGGCCGTGGAACAACTCGCGTCCTGCCGGCGAGCTGGCAAGCCTCCTGATCAAAACACCCCCTTTCTTTCTAAAAACAAGAAAAGCGATAATGATTAAGAAAACAATAACACAGCTAGAATAGAGTCTATGAATTGTAAAATGGGAACTCCCTTCACCCCACACCAATAAATCCTTGTAAAGAAGCACCATTGATTATGTTGTTACCAATTTGCTGGATGACTTCTGGTAAAGCAGCCGTTGAAATAAAACTACCACCTAGCATCGCCAAGAAAGGAATTAAAACGCTTTGAAAAATATTGGTCAAATCGATTTTTGGTTTATGGAGTGTGAACACACTAATACAAATAGCTAAAGAAGCCACTCCAGTCGAAGACACGAGCATAACAAGGAATAAAGCCCATATATTCCCTGTGATATGGAAAATAGCAGTTTAGAAAAAGTAAACAAAATGAGTAACTGAAAAAAAGAAAGACACAAAGCTGATAGAAATCGCCCTACCAAAACATCCCATATTGATGAAGTCGATACGCGAATCTTATTAGTATCTATCTAGTAACTGCATTAGAATTCTCACTTCTAAATTCTGAGCAATCGTAAATAATTCAGGTAACAAATGCGCTCCTTGCTTTATTCCAATATCGTACGTATTTTCTTTACAATCAACATAGTTAACACCTTCAAGTTGCTCTATTTGTTCCGTAATTTGTTTTAATTGGAATAGCACGACGTACGTTAGCTCTTCCTTTGTCCCAAGAGCAAAAATCTCCCCATTATCCATTATGGCAATCCGATTACACAAATACTCTACTTCTTCCATGTAATGACTTGTATATATGATTTTCATCCCATTCTTGCTTAGTTGTTTGATCATTTTTCTAGATTACGGATCAATCCCTACAGTTGGTTCGTCTAATATGAGTAACTCCGGATTATGAATCAACGCACAAGCAGTATTTAAGCGTCTTTTCATTCCACCAGAATACGTTTCAATTCTTTCATTGGCCCAATCTGTTAAACCTACTAGTTATAGAACTTCATGTATTCGTTCCACTCAATTTTTTCTTGGAACCTTATACATCTTGGCGAAAAAATGTAAATTCTCTTGTGCTGTAAAATCGGAATACAATGCAATTTTCTGAGATACATAGCCTAGTAAGTTTCTTATTCATTTGGGATATTCCACAACCGAAATCTCTTTAAATAAAATATCACCTTCATTAGGTGGCAATAATGTTGAAATAGTTATTGATTCCCCTGCCCCATTGGGACCTAACAATCCTAATACTTCTCCATCATCAATGGATAAATGAACATTTTTTACAGCTTGATGCTTATGTAATGTCTTTTGTAAATCTTTAATTTCTAGAAACAATGGTATTCCTCCTTATTGAATCATGAAAAGACGTTTAAATTTGAAGTAGCATTGGTATTGTATTACCATAAACATGAAGCGTAACCCAGAAAACTAGGAGATGAATAGTATGAAATTAACCGTACAAGAAGCAGCAGCAGCATGGTATAAAGAAGAATTAGAATTAACGAACAATACATCACTCCGATTCTTTGTAAGATACGGAGGGGTTTGTGGACTTCAGCCTGGCTTTTCTTTAGGCATACGACCAGACACCCCACAAGAACCGATTATGGAGACAACTGTTAAAGGTATTCATTTTTATGTAGAAGAAGAAGATTCTTGGTATTTTGATCACCATGATGTTCAGGTATATTACGATGATGATAAAAAAGAACCGAACTTCGAATATATTGACTCCACTCAATAATACTATTCAATAAAAAAAGCGCAATCGCCCGTGTAGCGATGTATGTGCTGGGGGCCTACAGGATATAGGTCAGTTCGATGTTGCTGCACGATGCAGCGATTTTAATCGAACCTACATTACTCCAGAATTTCCTCTAAAAGTCTTAGGAGATAAAGGAAACATGAAACAATGAGTGATTCGATGTTGACCTTATCGTACGGAGGCGAGGAAAGCACACTGGTCGCTGGGTGCTGGAACACTTTTATAGTATTCTATACAAAAATAATAAATCCCCTTCTTACTTGTTTGTAAGAAGGGGATTTATTTCATTCTAAATTAAATCGATTGATGTGTTCATACAAGTTCTCAGCTTTTAGGATATCTAATTGCTTCATACCTAGTAAGTCAAAATGTGGATAGCGTGGATCATTGTGTATCCAACGAGGTTTTAGATCATATTGCTTGCCCCATTTTGCAAGCTTATCTTTATCAGAACAACCTACCTTCGTAACTGTTTTGGATTCTGGAAATCGATCGTCTAACCAGTAATGTGTTAAAAAAGCAATGTCACCTGCTTCAACTTTTTGCTTCCATTTTTTTAATTCATTTCGTTTTACACCGAAAGCCACTAGGCATCACCTTTTGCAGCTAAATAGGCTTTATGCCATTCTGGGAACACTCTTCTTATGGAAACCGGGCGAAAGTTTTCTTTTTTTACACAAACGTGTTGTGTTTTTCCCATTACAGCGGCTTCACCTTCAGGAGTTTGTATTTCATATGCATAGATCACCTTTAAGCCATCATAGTAGTCGAGCCATGTTTTCACAGTTGCTGTTTGGCCATAGCGTAATGGTTTTTTAAATTGAATATTTGCATCAACAAGTGGTGAAACAATTCCACTTTCCTCCATGTCGTGATAATAAAAGCCTAAGTCCTCAATAAAAGCTGTTCTTCCTATTTCGAACCATACTAAGTAGTTTGCATGATAGACAACGCCCATTTGATCTGTTTCTTGATAGCGCACTTTTACTTCCGTTTCATTTACCTTCATATCTCTCTCCCTTTCACAGCGTTCCATGCCTTGTGTATATCATCTTGCTTAAGGTAATAAATACCTCCAACATCCTGCATATCAATACGTAAAGCTTGATATTGAACCGCTTCATCAACTAGATTTTTTACAAACCGACCATTTCCTTCTGTTTTATATTGCTCGAATTGGTTCCTAAGATAATGGATAGCATGTTGATCAAATTCATATTGATAGAGACTTGCTTGATACTTACTGATCTCTACTAGTTCATCAGCTGTATAGTCTGGAAAATGGAAGAATTTTTTAAACCTGGAAGATAAACCAGGATTACTTTGAATAAGTTGTCTCATTTCTTGTTTATATCCTGCTAGAATAACGACTAGATTTTCATTGTGCTTTGTCATCTCATCAACTAGTGTATCAATAGCTTCCTTTCCAAAATCATTCCCACCTGTTTGTAAAAGAGAGTATGCTTCATCTATAAATAATACTCCTCCAAGCGCTTCACGAATTTTCTTTTTGGTCTTAATGGAGGTTTGACCAACATATCCTGCTACTAGATCACTTCGGGATGCTACCACGAGATGACCTCTTTTCAGTAAGCCACACTCTTTTAGTACTTGTGCATAGATGTGCGCCACTGTTGTTTTTCCTGTCCCTGGATTACCTGAGAATACGGCATGAAGTTGAATTGGTACAGTTGGAAGTCCTTGATCTTGTCGTTTTTTTTGCAGTCTAACAAAGGAGGACAATTTGTTTACTTCTTCTTTAACAGGTTGTAGTCCTATTAGTTTATCAAGTTCTTCCAATGGGCTTTCTTCTTGAGATGAATCTTCTAATAATTGGTGAAAATCGTCCTCTGCTAACCTCATATAATCAAGCCAAGATTGATGGTGAACCTTTGACTTTTTGGCTCCTTTATGAAAGATGGTTTGGAGAACAATGTTACGTACTGTCCGCGCATTTCCGAATGATTCATCTACTTTTTGTTTGTCAATTGCTCTTCGTAATTGTTGCAATGCACTACTGGTAAAGTAATAATCATTATCTAAGGCGGTTGATTCACCAATATGAACAAGCTCGTTCATTTCGTAATCAGGCAATTCAATGTGATTCTGTTCTGGAAAACGACTACGTAAACCTGGGTTGCTCCAAAGAAATTGACGCATTTCTTCTGGATAGCCGGCTAATATGACAGCAAATGTTTCACCGTACTCTTTACTCGTCATAGCTGATACTAGTGTGTCAATCACTGCTTGACCATAATCATTACCAGTTTGACCTTCCCGTTTCAGACTATAAGCTTCATCTATGAATAAAACCCCACCACTTGCTTGTTTAACATAATTCATTGTGTTTTCCTCAGTTTGACCTACATAAGACCCCACAAGATGAGATCGATTCACTTCAATAACATCCTTTGTCTCCAATAATCCAAGCTCATAATAAATATTAGCAAGAAGCCTAGCAATGGTCGTTTTTCCGGTGCCTGGATTTCCTGTAATAATCATATGCAGTTCTGGCTCATCTACCATATGAAAGCCTAAGTGCTTCCGTTGTTGTTGATATTTTAAATAATGATAATATCGCTCAATGTATTGTTTAATCTCATGTAAACCTACCATGTCATCTAATTGACTCAATGCATTTTTCGATTCGTCACCTTGAAAAGCTTCAGGTAATAACTGTTTAAGGTCCTCTTTTAATGAATCCAATGTCCTAAGCAATTGATTAATCGAAGTTGTGGAAACATGATTAACTCCATTCATTTCATTTGCTTTTAAAGGTTCTATCTCTCTCAACATATCATCTAATGCATCTTGTACCTTGATAAGGATTGATGTAGAGTAATTTTCCTTTGAACTAGGGTAAGTAGTCGAATGAGTAGTCCAATCTTCCTCTAAAGCCTCCACTTTTTGTTCAATTGCTTGTAGTTTTTTTCGTTTTACAGATTGGTGATCGGCCTCATGTAACATGAATGAGGTGAAATCACTATCTTCAATTAGTGCATAATGAGAAATGATCTCTAGCATTTCGTCAATTTGATCTAAAATTGGATCACTATTCGTATAAGTTTTTCCTTTTTGAACAAACTCTCTTGCTATATTTTCATGATGAATGTGACTTCGTTGTAAACGATCATATGCAATCAAACCATATAAACGACTAATTATATCCTTTGGTAGTGTAACTTCTTCATGTAAATGGGAGTCTATCCACCGCAGTGCCTCTGATTCATCTAAAGGGGGCTCGGCTGAAAGATTGGTCCACTCTCTAATATGTTGTAACGGTAGTTGATCTATTGTCATGTCATCACCCTTATTTCGGTATTCCATTCACATATTTTATCATAGCTGTCGGGTGAAGTTGATTATTCTGCATAAATCTAAACAGTTATTCAACAAACGAGGCTAAATCTTGAGTTTCCAAAAAATGAGGGTATTAACGGAAATTATTACCACCAACATTAAATACAATAGTTTCAAAAAAACCCTGTTGTATAAACAGGGTTTTTCAAAATTATCTACGTTCATTCTGTTGACGTTGACGAGCTTCGTCTTTTATTTCATTTCGCATTGAATTAATGGATTCTTCACGTCGTTTGTTTTTTGCTTCAATCTTTTGTTTTTCTTCTTCTGAAGCAAATTGCAATGTATCATGAGCTTCTTCAATATTCTCTATAGTATTTTGCACCTTTTCTTGAAGTTTTTCGACATTGTCGCTGCGATCATCAGGATTTACAGGTTGTTGTTGTTTATGACTCATGATGGGGTTGCCTCCTTATTTTTTCCCTTTTGTTTGTATGATTTTTGGCTTGTGAGCATTTTGCATTTGCATCTGCTTTCCTTTATTTCCGCCTGCTTCTCTGGATTGCGTCCCTAAATGGTTAGGCACAAAATGTTTTGAATCCTTTTTTGGGTTTCCCATTGTTGTATCTCCTTTCATGGTGAAGAAGTACATCAATAGTGTTTGTTAACAGTGTTTTATTATACAAAAAACAGATAACCATGATGGTTATCTGTTTAATGTATCATTCATACGTTTTTCTATTTTTTCCTCAATTTTTCCCATTAATTTCTCATCTTCGATAATGGCTTTTCGATTAAGTTTTATCAAATCCTCAAATGAAGGTTTCTTTTTCCTGCCCATTGGAGTCGCTCCTTTAAAAGTTAATTAGTAAAGGATCACCCTAATTTTCAGAAAATATACAACCCCTAGCGAAAGTTAGTCCATTTTATTCTTCATATTCTTCATAAAGTTATAACTCATTGGCCCTACTTTTGTAGCTTCTTGTATGGTTCCATCTTTCCCAATAAAATACGTTGTTGGTAGTGCTTGAGCTCTAAAAAGGGAATTAGCTTCCATTTCAGGATCTAATAGCACTTTAAATGTGTAGCCTTCTTCTTCAATAAATTGTTTAACTTTTTCTTTGCTCGATTCTGTTCTAGTAGCATTAACAGCTATGATGGTGACTTCATCACCATATTCCTCATGAAACTTTTGCATTTCTGGCATTTCTACCTTACAAGGTGGGCACCAAGTAGCCCAAAAATTAAGAAACACATTCTCCCCTTCAAAATCAGAGAGATGAACAGTTTCACCTTCTAATGTTTGAAGCTCAACATCTGGAGCTTTTTCACCTACTCTTAAACCTTCAGGTGCATCAGGTGGTGAAATAGAAGCACCCTCACCTTTTGAATAATCAGCCTCAATCATTTTTAGTTCTCCATTTTGACTAGCCTGATCTTTTTTTGAACTTGCATCCAACACACTATATATGGTGAAACCAAATAAAATTAACATAATGCCGCCTGCGATCACTCTTTTTATCATGCTCGTTCACTTCCTTTTACGACTCAATTTCATATCAATGAAGAAAATAAATAACCAAACAATAAAGACAAACCATATATCCTGACTTGGCTCTTGTTCTTCAAAAATTAGTTGTGATGTTATCCATCCAGCACTTCCCCACTGAATAAGACGTAGGGTATGATGTATATTTTTTAAAGACAACTTGTACCAATACGTAAGAGCAAGGGTTATGAAATATACACCTATTAGTATATTTATATGATGGACTGTGAAAACAAGTGTGTATAGCATACTATATGTACCAAACCAAAACAATAAACCAGATATCCCCATTTGAAGTCTCGGTGTAAAAAGTGAAATCACCTTTGAGGTTGACTTATGGAATGAATAGACACCTACAGCAATACCAAACACCAGTCCAAATATCCCCCCATCAAAATACATTATCCTTAAGGGATATTGAATTGTTTCTAAAGGATGAATAAGCACATAACTTAGTTTCCAAATAATAATTACCCATAAAACTGCATATCCCCATTCTATAGGTATTGTCCATTTTTTAACAGAAGTATGTCTTATTTGTAACAGATAAATCCAGCACAACGCAAGAAAAGCTGAGCCAATCAACACAAGTGTTTTCATTGGCAAAGAAATGGGACCTATTTGTATAATGTGGTACATTTCATATCTCCTTTATACATATCATGTTATTTATATTAAGGAGTACCGACAAATATGTAAAGAAATTGAGGGATTTATAACGAAATTGTCAACAATCTATAGATTGACCTTATAATATGATGGTTGGAGAAAGAATAAAAAAGAAGCCGCATGAGCGACTTCTTTTATGTTAACTTTTATGTTGTTTGTAATTTATCACGTAGAACTTTTTGTAAGATACCACCGTGACGATAGTAATCAATTTCAACACCACTATCGAAACGAGCAATAACGTTGAATTCTGTTTTATTTCCTTTTTCATCTGTAGCTGTAACTTCTACTAAGTCATGAGGTTTTACGTTTTCGTCAATGTTAATATCAAACGATTCCTCACCAGTTAATCCAAGAGAATCAGCACTATCACCCTCTTTAAACTGTAATGGAAGTACACCCATCATAACAAGGTTAGAACGATGAATACGCTCAAAACTTTCTGCAATGACTGTTTTGATACCTAAAAGATCAGTACCTTTTGCAGCCCAGTCTCGAGAACTTCCCATACCATAATCGCTACCAGCTACCACAAGTAAGCCTGTTCCTTCTTGTTGATACTTCATTGCAGCATCATAGATAGGCATCACTTCACCAGTAGGCCAATATGTTGTAAATCCACCTTCTGTGCCTGGAGCTAACTTGTTACGGATACGAATATTTGCAAATGTTCCACGCATCATAACTTCATGATTACCACGACGGGAGCCATAAGAGTTGAAATTACGAGGCGATACTCCTTTTTCTTGTAAGTACTGACCAGCTGGCATATCCTTTGCAATCGCACCTGCTGGGGAGATGTGGTCTGTTGTGACAGAGTCGCCAAATTTCCCAATAGCACGTAAGTTATTTAAGCTCTTCACTGAATCTGGATCTTTTGATAATCCTTCAAAGAATGGAGGATTTTGAATATATGTGGAATTTTCATCCCAGTCATATAAAGGTTCATCCGTTGTTTCAATTGCATTCCACTTTTCGTTGGAATCAAATACATTTTCATATTCTTTGCGGAAGATTTCAGGATTAACGTTTTTATCGATTTCTGACTTAATTTCGTCCATCGTTGGCCAAATATCATCAAAGAAAACGTCGTTACCATCTTTGTCGGTACCAACCGGTTCATTTTTAAGATCCACATCCACTGTACCTGCTAGGGCATATGCTACAACTAGTGGTGGTGAAGCAAGATAATTTGCTTTCACTAATGGGTGAATACGTCCCTCAAAGTTACGGTTACCTGACAGTACAGAAGAAACAGTTAAATCATTATCTGCAATCGCTTGTTCAATTTCAGGAGAAAGCGGTCCAGAGTTACCAATACAAGTTGTACAACCATAACCAACTAGGTTAAAGCCCAACGTCTCAAGGTAAGGCATTAATCCAGAGTCTTCTAGATAACGTGTAACAACTTTCGAGCCAGGTGCTAAAGATGTTTTAACATATTCAGGTACTTCTAGTCCTTTTTCAACAGCTTTTTTCGCGATGAGACCAGCACCCAACATTACATGCGGATTGGATGTATTTGTACAAGATGTAATAGCTGCAATCGCAACAGCTCCTGTTTTCATAACAGAAGACTTACCGTTAGGATGCTCAATTGTCACTTCTTTGTCCTTCTCTTGTTCACTTAATCCGAATCCTTGGTTTCCTTCTGGTGCTGTCAGAGCTTTGTTGAATGACTCCTTCATTTCAGATAAAGGAATAAGATCTTGAGGACGCTTTGGTCCAGATAAGTTTGGCTCAAGTTCACTAAGTTCAATCTCAACTAGATCTGTAAATTCAGGATCTTCTTGGTCTGGCGTATAGAAAAGGTCATTTTCTTTACAATATTGCTCGACCAACTGGATATGCTCCTCAGAACGCCCAGTTAGACGTAAGTATTCAAGTGATTCTTTATCAACTGGGAAGAAACCACAAGTGGCTCCGTATTCTGGTGCCATATTTGAAATTGTTGCACGATCAGCAAGTGGCATGTCAGAAAGACCAGGTCCAAAGAACTCAACAAATTTACCAACTACATTTTTCTCACGTAGCTTTTGTGTTACTTTTAACGCAAGGTCTGTAGCTGTCGTTCCTTGTGGGAAGCTTCCTGTAAGCTTAACACCTATAACTTCTGGAGCTGGGAAATAGGACGGCTGTCCAAGCATTCCGGCTTCAGCTTCAATTCCTCCAACACCCCAACCAAGTACACCTAAACCATTAATCATAGTGGTGTGAGAATCTGTACCCACTAGTGTGTCTGGATATGTCTCATACTCACCATTTTCATCTTCAAGTGCATGGACGACGTTAGCAATGTATTCAAGGTTTACTTGGTGAACGATTCCAGTTGCAGGTGGAACTGCCTCATAGTTATCGAACGCTTTTTTGGCCCAATTCAGGAATTCATAACGCTCTTTGTTACGTTCAAATTCTAGTTCCATGTTTCGCTGGAGTGCAGTTTCAGTACCGTATTGATCTACTTGTACAGAGTGGTCGATGACAAGGTCTACTGGAACTTCAGGATTGATTTTTTCAGGGCTTCCACCCATGTCAACCATCGCTTTTCGTAAAGAAGCTAGATCAACTACTGCAGGAACTCCTGTAAAGTCTTGCAGAATAACACGAGATGGTTTGAATGGAACATCTACACTTTCTGCATCTTTACTTCCCCACTTAGCTAATTTCTCAATATGTTCCCTTTGAATCACTTCTCCGTCTTGTTGGCGTAGAACGGATTCTAAGAGGACACGAATGGAGTAAGGAAGACGGGATATTTTACCATACCCAGCATCTTCTAACGTTTTAAGCTTATAAAAGTTATACGTTTTGCCATTCAGTTCAAATTGCGTGCGTGCATTATAAGTATCATTTGCTGCCATAAACTGTTTACCCCCTAAATGAAATTAAATCGAAAAGCCTTTGTCGCTTCTCCTATCCCATTATTTCACTATCAGATTAATTTCAAGAAAAATCTGCAACTAACATTTTAAATGAAAACGATTTATAAGTAAAATATTTCGTTACAATTTTCCTAATAATAATTATATCAGGAGGTGAGCATATGAATAGTAAGCGAAAAGCAAATCATGCAAAATCAGGTATGAACGCTGCAAAAGCCCAAGGGAACGGAGCAGGATATAATGAAGAAATTCCCCAACAACCTCTAAAACCAGAGGAACGTATGAACAACAAAAAACGCAAAAAAAACCAATAACCCATATCAACAACCAAAAATATTAAAAAAATCCTAGCACAAATGGTAAGCATTTGCGCTAGGATTTTCACATTGGTAATGTTTTTCAAAAAACACTACTGATTGGTCTGAATATCTTTCATAATCGATTGAAGATCATTTTGATATTGCTTTAGTTGATCAAATTGATGTTCACTAGCAACCTCTAACGCTTTATCAATTTGCGCAAATGCTTCGTTCATTTCTTGGGTCAAGTGGGCAAGCTCTTTTCCATATTCCTCTTTTCCAATTGAAGTCATCCGCTCTTGATTGGCATCTATGGCTTGTTCAAAGCCTTGCTGTGCAGCTTGAAAAGCTTGTTGCTTATCTTTATGGTAAGGCATATGAAATACACTCCTTCTTCTATGTTTACCGTTTAGTGTTGCTCAGAGTCGATGAAACCATACATAGTGCATAACATGAATAGTTTGTTACCCAAATTCAAAAACTAAACTTCATACAGGAAGGAGGATTAAGCGTATGTCTGGAAAACCAAAAGGTCCAAAACAACAAGAGCGTGTTCAATTACCCAAAAGCCCAAAACAACCCTACGGAGAACCTATGAGTGGGAACCATAAAGTAAAAAACAATAACCATACCCGTCAAAAAAACCACTCTTCACATGATATGTAAGGAAATAACTACAGTGGATGTAGCTTTGTGACGCAGTGTTTCTAATTAAACTTCCCTTAAAACCACAGGAGATAAAGGAAACACGAGATTACGCATTATTCGATGTTGACTTATTGTACGAAGCTGAGCGCTGAAATTAGACATCGCTGCACAAGCTAATACTTCTATAATTAATCGAACAAAAATAAAGTCAGTGAAGATTGACTCTTCACTGACTAATCAAGAAAAAACATTTTGTTTAAAATACAAATGCCTTCATCTAACAAATATGTAATCATCTACTTATTGTTGATTTGATCTCAATACTTCTTTCATCCAAGTAAAACAATCATTAAGAAGTTCTGTTTTTATACCACGAGAGGTCAATTTAGAATCTGTCCTCCTCACATAATCTAAGAAGATTGAATCCATTTTAAATTCAGATGCTGCTTCTAAATGCTCGATATGATATAAAGTGTCTTTTCTAATATGATCTAACTTTTCTTGATCGTGACGCAATAACATAGGACATTTACGTAGAAAGCTTGAATAGACATAATGGATTGTTTCATCTTCACCTTTACTGTGTACATCGTCCACCTCGAATCTATGGGACAAAACAGAACTAGTCTTTATACTTTTTCAACTGGCAAAAGCACACGAAAGATACTGCCATTTGGATTATGGTCATGTACCTCTAATTTTCCATTATGCTTCTCTAGTATTTGATGTGTAATCATTAACCCTAACCCTGTACCGTTTTTTTTCGTTGTGAAAAACGGTTCTTTTATTTTGTTAATCAAATGTTTTGGAACTCCAGGACCTTCATCTATAATATCTATAAATACGAATTGTTCTTTTGTGTAGGTTGAAATTGTAATTTTTCCGCCATTCTCCATGACTTCAACTGCATTCTTTATTAAATTAATAAAAACTTGTTTAATTTGAGATCTATCACAAGAAACCATAAATTCTTCCTCACATTGAAGAACAAGATCGATATGATGAAGTTTTGCTTGAGATTGTAGCAACGTACACACATCTTTAATCATTGAAAGAAGTGGCTCGCTTTTACGTTCATTAGTCATTGGTTTTGATATGAATAATAGCTCTGATGTAATCGTCTCAATCTTTTCGATTTCTTCGTTCATAATCGTATAATACCCATCTTCATCCTCAGATCCAACCTGAAGTAGCTGAAGGAATCCCTTTAAAGAAGTTAGCGGATTACGAATTTCATGCGCGATACCAGCTGCTAATTGACCGGCGACGGACATTTTTTCTGAACGAATCATCATTTCTTCAGCTTCTTTTTTATCTGATATATCTTTCATCAATGCGAGAATTTCCTCTTCTCCCGCATCCCCTTCTTGTAATGACACAATCGTCTCTACCCATATGTACTTTCCACTTTTTTGTTTTACTTGCAAATCAATAGTTGTAGGTATGGTTGGATTTGACCAGAATGTTTGCTTGAGTTTCTCTTGATCTTGAGGTGAAAAATAATCAAGTGCGTTTTCACTAATAAGATCGGATGAGTCAAATCCTAAGAGCCGTTTAACGGAAGAGGATAGATATTGAAATTTCCCTTGTTTGTCACATACACAAATGACATCAAATCCGTTTTCCTCTATCCAATTTAGGTAGGAGCTAGGTAAATCAGACAGTGAAACGTAACTTTTTTTTGATGCATGATCTTTATGATTATGAGTATAGTTATCATTTATTGGTTGTCGAGAATGATTATTCATCCATCCGCCCCCTAACCTTTACAGGACATACTAACATTTTATCCCACAAAATTCACTTTCTTCAAGAAAAGTTGAAAAAAATCATCAAAATTTATAAAAATATTGATTGATTTACATCAGGTTATATTCTCTTGTCATTCTATTCGAAACATTTTATAATATTCTTGTCGAAATTTAATCTCTTCTACATTATGTTTTCTTTTTATTCATGATTAGCTTTATAGACCTGTAAGGTTTTCTGTGCTATTCTAACCATAATAAGGACGAGTTAGAAAAGGTGATTGATTTGAATACCGTATTTGCCATATTTATTGTACTTTGGACCTGTACGATGGTTGGACTGTTAGCAATAGGCGGTTATTTTATGTTCCGTAAATTTCTTAAGCGATTGCCAAAAGATGATGGTAAGTCCATTATTGATTGGGAGGAACATTACATTAATGAAACCCTACATATGTGGGGAGAAGAACAAAGAGCATTTTTGGAAGAGCTTGTGACACCAGTTCCTGAACTTTTCAGAGATGTTGCCAGACAAAAGATTGCTGGCCGAATCTCACAGGTTGCTATTGAAAAGAACAAAAATGCCATAACCCAAGAAGTGATTATTGAAGGGTATATCCTAGCAACACCTAAACGAGATCACAAATTTCTTAAACAGACGTTAGATGAAAAAAATATAGATGTTCAACCTTATCTACCACTATTCGAAAAATAACCCCCGCGAGAGCGAGGGTTATTTTTGTGCCGCAATATCTTGCATACTTTCAGAGCGTTTAACCTCTTTTTCAAGACGTACATATTTAACGAGCATGGCAATTCGCCAGGACACAATCATACCAAACGCTAATAAGAAAAACATGCCACTAGTCTCTCCTACAGAGACCGTTTGTCCAATAATAAGTTTTAATATAATACGTAAGATTAAGAGGCCTATTAATATAAACACAAATGCTTTTGAAGGTTTTAAATAGATATCTTGTTTTCGCACTTCAAATTTAGATGTCTTGATTAAGAAAATGGAAAATAATACGCCTACTGACATAGCTTCCAAAACCTGTGTGCCATGCACTTGAAAGGGTTCAAATAAGAACATCAGAGCTCCTGTACTCATAAAGATAGGGGGCAATATAATTTTTTTTATGGAGGCAGGTTTTTTGGCTGCTCGCATTCGAATAAAAATCATCATTGTTGCCATAATTGCCGCAACAACTGTACTAGCTACAACCCACATAACATATCAACTCTTTCTAAAGTCCCTAAACTTATGTACACTAAGCCTTTAGCCTAGTACACGATTAATTGCTTCTAACACTCTACTTTCATCAAATGGCTTTACGATAAAGTCTTTAGCCCCTGCTTCAATCGCTTCTACAACCATTTTTTGTTGCCCCATTGCAGAGCACATTACAATTTTAGCCTTAGGATTATTAGAAAGAATTTTCTTCAATGCATCTAATCCATTAAGTTCTGGCATTGTAATGTCCATGGTAACTAACTCAGGTTGTTCGCCTTCAAACATCTCAACAGCTTGTTGACCATTTTCAGCTTCACCAACCAACTCATGACCACCTTTTTGCAAGATGTTAGACAAAGTCAATCTCATAAATTTAGCATCATCTACGATTAAGATTCTAGCCAAGCCAATCCCCTCCCCTGCGTTGTATTCCGTTTATTGATCGTTTGCAATAGATAATATAATGGTTAATGTAATCCCCACAACTGTTAAGTACACGCCTAGATCAAATAACAAAGCTGTCGCTAGCTCTACTTCTCCAAGAATAGGAATATGTGAAAAATGCGCAAAGGTTTGACTCAGAAATGGTTCACCATACACGAATGAACCCATACCCGTAAGTACAGCCGTTAACAATCCTATCGGAATTAGGTAACGAAAATTAATAGGTATGATTTTTTTCACAGAATCGAATCCATATGTCATATACATTAAAACTACTGCAGCAGCAGTCATTAGCCCTCCAATAAATCCTCCGCCTGGAGCATTATGGCCAGCTATAAATAAGTAAATAGAAAATGCCAATAGTATAAAGGCAATTAGTATCGTCGTGGTTCGTAAAATTAAGTCATTCGTCCTCATTGACACTTCTCCTTTATTTCAACTTATCTTAATGATAATACAAATAAGAAAACAATGCCATCCTCGATTAAAAACCACTAAACCCAAATAGTCCTGCAAGGTATGAGGTAAGCTTTGTCATTAAATCAAAAAATAAGAAAACACCCATAAAAATCATAACATAACCGCCGATTTTGACTAGTTTAGCACTGTTTTGCTTAATCCAGTTAATTTGTCCAATGAAGAAGGACAGTAGTAGAAATGGTACAGAAAACCCTAATGAATAGGCAACCATATAAATAACGCTATTACCAGGATTTGAAGCAGCTAATGCTAAAACAGAACCAAGGATTGGACCTGTACAAGGAGTCCATCCCATTGAAAATGCCATACCAATTACAAGAGAACCTAAATAGCCACCTGGTCTATTTTTAAAATGAATTTTTCGATCCTTCATTAGAAATTCAAAATTAAAGACTCCAATAATAACAAATCCGAAGAATACAATTAAAATTGCTCCTATCTGACGTATGAAATCCTGGTATTGATAAAGAAACTCTCCCAAGAAACTCGTCGAATAACCTAAAACAATAAAAATGCTTGAAAAACCAAGTAAGAAGAAAATAGTATGTAGCACACTTCTTCTATTAAGCATAGCATTCTCGGATTTTAATTCATTTACACTCATTCCAGTAATATAAGAAAGAAATGCTGGATAAAGCGGTAATACACAAGGAGAAATAAACGATAAGAAACCTGCTCCAAACGCTAGAAATATATTTAAATCTGACACGTCTTTACACCCTTTCAAAAACATAATGAAAAGTCCTTATAAGGACCCTATTATCTACTTCTTTAGTCTACTTGTAATTGTAAATAAAAATGACGTTGCATTCTATGAAAAGTACCTACAAGTTTATGACGTTTTTGTGACGATAATACTTGTTTGATTCTTCTGTCTTATGTACTACATACTTATAAAGAATTCACTATTTTGTAGTCGAGTATAGAAAAACTGAGCTAGTAGGTAGCAAGGTACGTACTAAGAACTGCACGAGGGAGTTACAATCAATGTAGATTTCCAACTAATGGTTTTAACCTTGCTTCTTCTTAAAATAGCAGATCATAAAGCAAACACTCTACTCTATCAAGGTATAATTTTCTTTTTAATATAAAATCCTTCTTCAAAGTAGAAGAAGGATTTTATGATCACCATTTATTTTTGTTGCTGTTGATTATTCATGGCTCGCATCATCTGATTAATTTTCTTCTGCGATGGCTTCTGTCCCATCTGCATCATTAACGTACGTAGCATTTGTTCATTAATTGGTGGGTTCTTCTTTAAATAGTTCATCATGTACTTTCTAGCAATAAAAAACCCTAGCGCGACGCCTGCTAGAAGTGTTATAAGGGCGATAACAATAACCCAAATGGTACCCATAATACAAATTTCCTCCTTCGTGTTGTCTCTCAAACATTATAGTAAATCAACAGAGAGAATACAATAGGAGCTAAAGAATAGCTTCTTTTTTAATAGGCGCTACCCATCCATAATGACTGTACGCTGTATCGATGATAAAAAAAGACGGGTGTATGGACCTGAGTGTATCAAACAAAACTTCTTCTGCCTGATGTAAATTTTCTGCGTAGAAACATACTTCACGATCATTTTTTTGTGTTAATCGAACTGATTTGCCTTGATGTTGTATATAAAATGAGGCTTCATTCTCTTCAAAAGATAACTCCACAGGCTTTCGTAATTTTGTTGCGATATGTTGAATAAGCAGATCTAAAGGTAACGGTTTGATAACTTCACTAAATTGAAGTTGATAAATAGAGCTTCCTTGATTATGTCTCCATTCTTGCAAAAACTGAAAAAGAACACCTGTTTTATGGAAATAATGATACGAAAATTCATCTTTTACCCAATAAATCGTATATTCACGCATCGCCTGTCCCTCCCATTAGAGTCATGATACCCCAATAAAAGTAAAAAATGTGTCAAATATGGTAGGTGAACATTTGAAATTTTTGTCGAAAAAGCCCCCTGTTTACCAAACAGGGGGCTTACTTTACATCTTACTTTAATAGGTTTTCTACTTTTTGTACAACATTCTCTACTGTAAATCCATATTGTTCCATTACTGTATTGCCTGGGGCAGAAGCACCAAAGCCATCTATTCCAAGAACATCGCCCTCATCACCTACATAACGCTCCCAACCTAATGGGGAAGCCATTTCAAGAGCAAGACGCTTCTTCACTGAGCTTGGTAGTACTTCTTCTTTATATGCTTTATCTTGAACGTTAAAGCGATCCCAAGAAGGCATGCTTACTACGCTAGTATCGATTCCTTTTTCACGTAATGTTTCTTGAGCACGCACAGCTAATTGTACTTCTGAACCAGTTGCGAGTAGAAGTGCATCAGCTTGGTCTTTTTGTGCAGGACTAATCGTATAAGCACCTTTCTTAACACCTTCATAGCTAGTACCTTTAAGTGTTGGGAGGCCTTGACGTGTTAGCACAAGAGCATTTGCTTGTTCATTGGATTCAAGCGCTAGGCGCCAAGCAGCCCTTGTTTCATTTCCGTCTGCTGGACGAATAACTGAAAGGTTAGGCATCGCTCGTAATGACGGTAATTGTTCAATTGGTTCATGAGTTGGACCATCTTCACCTACTGCAATAGAGTCATGGGTGAAAACATACGTAACTGGTGCTCCCATTAGAGCGGACAGACGAATGGCTGGACGCATATAGTCACTAAATACAAAGAATGTACCGCCATATACTTTTAATCCACCGTGCAGAGCCATTCCATTTAAGGCACAAGCCATAGCAAATTCGCGCACACCAAACCAAATGTTACGACCTGCATAATTATTGCGAGAAAAGTCGTCCTCTTCTTTCACAGTCGTTTTGTTAGATCCGGCAAGGTCAGCACTTCCGCCAAAGAAATAAGGAACTTCTTTTGATAGAGCATTAATCATTTCACCTGACGCAGCTCTTGTAGCCACTTTATCTTCACCTGGAGTGAAGCTAGGAAGTTTATCCTCCCAACCTTCAGGAAGTTCATCATGAATAGCTAGTTCAAATTCAGCACCTAATTCTGGATATGCTTCTTTGTATTGGGATAGCAATTCGTTCCAATTACGTTCTGCTTCTTCCCCTTGCGTACGTACTTTCGTTTCGAAATCTTGATACACATCAGCTGGTACATGGAAAAGCTCATGTTCCCAATTGTAATGTTCTTTGGCTGCCTGTACTTCTTCCTCACCTAGTGGAGCACCGTGAGAATCAGCTTTCCCTGATTTATTAGGAGAACCATACCCAATGACTGTTTTTACTTCAATCATAGTAGGTTGTGTTGTATTTTCTTTAGCTTTTTGAAGAGCCTGACGAATGGTTGCAATATCTGTGCCATCTTCTACACGAAGGACTTGCCATCCATATGCTTCAAATTTTTTCTCTACATCTTCTGAGAATGAACGGTGAAGATCGCCATCAAGTGAAATATCATTAGAATCGTATAGAACGACTAGTTTTCCTAATCCTAGGTGGCCAGCTAGAGAAGCTGCTTCTTGAGAGACACCTTCCATTAAATCACCATCGCCGCAAATTGCGTACGTATAATGATCAACGATTGGATAGTTTTCTTTGTTGTATTTAGCTGCTAAATGCGTTTCAGCCATAGCCATTCCAACAGACATAGCGATTCCCTGACCAAGTGGTCCTGTTGTAGCTTCCACTCCGTCTGTGTGTTTAAACTCAGGATGACCTGGAGTTTTAGATCCCCATTGACGGAATTCTTTTAAGTCATCCATCGTAACGTTATACCCTGATAAATGTAGTAGGCTATATAGCAACATGGACCCGTGTCCTGCTGATAATACAAAGCGATCACGGTTAAACCATGATGAGTGCTTAGGATTGTGTTGCATGAACTCTGTCCAAAGCGTGTACGCCATTGGAGCTGCCCCCATAGGCATTCCTGGGTGTCCTGATCCTGCTTTTTCTACCGCATCAATGGATAATGTGCGGATGGTGTTAATTGATTGTTGTTCGATTTGTTCTGACATGAAACTACCCCTTTCGTACTTCGCGTGTACATACTATGTAACAATTTAATCCTATAATGAAATCTGTTAAGTGACAACCGTTCTATCAAAAGAAAATAGAAATTCCCTCATTTGTCACATATATTAGGATGTTACTAGTTCTAATCTTTATGCCTTTTATTATTAAAATCGTGTAATTTCACACTAATCAGTTATCCAAGTAAAAAAATAAATGAAAAAACCCCGTTACATAGACGTAACAGGATTTTCAGAATTAATGCTTTTTATTACGTTCTTTTTCTTCTTTAAGTTTATTAGGTGTTACGTCATTCCCTTCAGGGTCAACAACTTTCACCGATTTCAGATGGTTCTTAAAGGATTTACGAACATTCTTCAAATATTCCTGACGTAATTCTTGTTGTTCGTCTTGTTCTTCTTTTGTTAATCCTTCATTTTTGGATTTATTGGCTAACTCATTAATACGATTAATTTTTTCTTGAGAAAGCATATATATCTTCTCCTTTTCTTAAGATGAAACAAAGGTAGCGTTCATTTAATTAACGTTTACACGAGTTATATAAAGGAAAATCTATAACAATATTTCATCATTTACATTTCCAATGAAAAAAGGCAAGTCCCACGAAGAGTGCTTGCCTTACTTGCTAATTATAGTAACGTTTTTATTTATTTTTTTCAAGTGATTGAAACTCTTGATATCTTCTATGTACTGTTGCTTTAGAGACATTATATCCCATACCTCTTAATGTAGCAGCAATCTCAGAAAAGGTTAAATCATTTTTACGCAACCTTGCTACTTCTTCAACTGGAAAATCTTTTCTATCTCTTCCCTGAGCCATTTCCTGATTAGATAGATTATCTGCAGGATTAAAACCGCTCTCTATCGCCTTTTTCATACCTCGTTTTATTTTTAGGTTATGAATTTTTCTTTGATATTCTTCAACGACACCAACGATTTGTAAAACCATGGAATCTGATTCCGATAATTGCAGGTATCCATTATGTGTAACTGTATAAATAGGGATATTTAACTTATTCAATTGATGAAAAAGAGCGATTTTTGTATTCCCTCTACCTAATCTTGTTTCATCTTGAATTAATAATACATCCGCTTCTCCACTTGTTACCATTTCTAATAGTTCAAATATACCTTCCCGCTCTACGTCATATCCACTAGCTTGTTCCTCTATTATTTTAGAAACTTCAAAGTTGTGAGTTTGTGCAAGTTCTTCTAATTCTAATCGTTGTCTTTTTAAGGAGGATACTTGCGTTTCTTTTTCGGTGCTTACGCGACAATAGATAATAGCTTTCATAGTTTCTCCTAACCTTTCACATTGGTACTTACGAGCACTCTATTTAACTCGTCACCATAGCATAATACATAAATCCTAAGCTGGCTACAAATAATAATATATACGCTACGTCAAGTTTTGATAGATTTTGAAACATGATGATCGCCTCCATAGAATAAGAACTTTTGTTCGCTTTCTTCTAAAATCTATTATATACGAACATTCGTTCTTGTCAACAGATTTTACGAACGAATGTTTGTATATCCTTACCAAGCATGGTATAATGTCGGTAATAAAACAATATGTACGAGGTGTAATTAATATGACAAAACTATCAAAAAGGCAGGAAGCAATACTAGATTTCATTAAAGACCGTGTTCTCGAAAAAGGTTATCCACCATCCGTAAGAGAAATTGGCGAAGCTGTTGGACTAGCTTCTAGTTCTACCGTCCATGGACATCTTGCTAGATTAGAGAAGAAAGGCTATATTAGACGCGATCCAACAAAACCAAGAGCAATTGAAGTCCTAGAATTGGAAGAAGGTACTGGGACGCATATCCCTAAAGGAGAGGCAACTTACGCTCCTGTCATCGGTAAAGTAACCGCTGGGATGCCAATTACAGCTATTGAAAATATTGAAGAATATGTACCTCTTCCTGACACACTTGCAGCAGCAGATGATGAAATCTTTGTTCTCGTTGTCCAAGGGGAAAGTATGATTGAAGCAGGAATCCTTGATGGAGATATGGTCATTGTTCGTAAACAGCAAACCGCCCAAAACGGGGACATTGTAGTTGCAATGACGGAGGATGAAGAAGCAACTGTAAAACGTTTCTTCAAAGAATCTAACTATATACGCTTACAACCAGAAAACGCTACAATGGATCCCATTATCGTTCAAAACATAAGTATATTAGGTCGAGTAGTTGGATTATATCGTCATATCCATTAACATAAAGCTGAAGCTTGATTAATATCAAAAATCCACAAACAAATAAGAAGAGCTGACCAAAAATAGGTCAGCCCTTCTTTTATGATTCAATTTGATGAACTTTTTCTCACTCTTATTTATTTTCTTTCTCCTGCAATAGATCTCGCAGATTGTAGGCAATGAAATAATGCGTATTTCTCGTAAAATAACGTTGTGCTCTATGAACAAATAAGAAGAGTGTTCCAAGAATAATGAGTAAGCCTACGCCTAAAAATAATATGTTCTCAAAAAAGATAAAATATCCTGTTATTAAAAGACATATAATTAAACTTGCTCGAAGAACACCTAATTCCTGTGTCCTCGTCAACAAGTGTTGATATCGAGCTGACAGATATTCCATTTTATGTGGAGAAGAGATATTAGCTAATGATTTCTGCCACAAATATTCAAAATAAAAATACTGTCGTTCCGGTTTTGATTCCTCCTCATAAGAGAGACCGGCATTCTCTAATACTTGCTTAATCTCATGAGAAACTTCCAATGGTCCTCTTCCGAATAACCATTCCATTGCAAAATACGCTTGATGTAAAAGGTAACCCACGATGACGCCAAATGAAATAGCTGTTAGTAAAGCCACTATAATCTCGACTGGTGGTAGATTGTCCGAAAAAAAGACTCTTTTTGAAAATGCATCCAATAAAATATAGTAAAGAATGATCAACCAACCTGGTATTCCCCATCTGATTATATATTTGCTTTCTACATTCATAACTCCCCTCCTAATACGACCTATTATTACTTTCCATATGATTAAATAATATCCTTTTTATTTACGACAAAATGGTCCCTTATGCCTTTCTTTTGGCTACATTTAACGTCTTCTCATACTAATGATTTATAGAGTGTTTTAACCTAGCCTTTTCCTATATAGATTTAGTAGGTATCAGGTCAATCAGAGTACCGCCCATAACAAAACCCTTGAAGCTATGCTTCAAGGGTTTTGTTCATTAATATGTGCTTAGATACTGTTCGCGCTCCCATGGATGGACTTGCGTACGGAACATATCCCATTCGATTTCTTTTGATTCGATGAAGTGCTCATATAGGTGTTCGCCTAGAGCTTCCACCATTTTCTCGTCTTTTTTCAATAATTCAAGTGCATCTGCTAATGTAGCAGGTAGATCTTGAACGCCGTGCTTCACACGTTCTTCTTTATCCATAACATAGATATTACGATCAACTGGTGTTGGGGCTTGTAGTTTGTTCTCGACGCCGTCAAGACCTGATGAAAGTAGAACTGCCATTGCTAAGTATGGGTTTGCTGAGGGATCCACAGAACGCACTTCTATACGAGTACTCATACCACGAGAAGCTGGAATACGAATTAATGGACTTCGGTTTTGACCGGACCATGCAACATAACAAGGTGCTTCGTAACCAGGAACAAGACGTTTATATGAATTAACTGTAGGGTTTGTTACAGCAGTAAAATTCGTTGCGTGCTTCACAACACCTGCGATAAATTGATAAGCTGTTTGACTTAACTGTTGATCACCCTTTTCATCAAAGAATGCGTTCGCACCATCTTTGAATAGGGACATATTCACATGCATACCAGAACCGTTTACTCCAAATAATGGTTTAGGCATAAATGTTGCGTGCAATCCATGCTTCCGTGCAATTGTTTTAACAACAAGTTTAAATGTTTGAATATCATCACAGTGTTTAATGGCATCAGCATATTTGAAATCAATCTCGTGCTGACCTGGTGCTACTTCGTGGTGAGAAGCTTCAATTTCAAAACCCATCTCTTCTAATTCCAATACGATATCACGTCGACAATTTTCACCTAAATCTGTTGGAGCAAGGTCGAAATATCCACCTCTGTCATTAAGCTCCATAGAGGGTTCTCCCTTTTCATCTAATTTAAATAGGAAGAATTCTGGCTCCGTACCTAAGTTAAACGCAGAGAATCCTAGTTCTTCCATTTTCTTAAGATTACGTTTTAGGTTATAACGTGGGCACCCTTCAAATGGTGTACCATCTGGATTGCAGATGTCACAAATAAAACGAGCTACTTTCCCTTTTTCAGAAGTCCATGGGAACACTACAAATGTGTCAAGGTCTGGGTGTAGTAGCATATCGGATTCTTCAATACGAACAAATCCTTCGATGGAAGACCCGTCAAACATCATTTGATTATCTAATGCCTTGTCTAATTGACTAACTGGAATTTCTACATTTTTGATAGTTCCAAGAAGATCTGTGAATTGTAGACGGATAAATTTTACGTTTTCTTCTTCAATTTTTTTCCAAATTTGTTCTCTCGTAAATTTCGAAGCCATATTTTCGTATTCCTCCTGTAATGTAGTAATAAATGCGTTTATTTAATGGAAGAATCGTGATAATTCTCCCTGACGCAACGAAGACTTGCCAAATCGGTTGCCTTGGAACAATTCGTTCTTAAGCATTTTTCGCAATTCTTTTTCGGATAATTCTCCTTGAGCTTCTTGAATATCACCTTCAGTATACGTTACTTCCGGCGTTTCTGGTTCCTGAATGGTTAAGACTTGCTTAATTCCAGCAAGGTTAATGCCTTTTTCAATTAAAGATTTTATTTCAAGCAAGCGTTCTACATCATTAAATGAAAATAAACGACGGTTACCTTCCGTTCTAGCTGGGTTAATCAATTGATGCTCTTCGTAATATCTAATTTGCCTGGCTGACAGTTCTGTAAGCGATTTTACAATTCCAATCGAAAATAGCGGCATTGTTCTACGCATTTCATCTTTCATAAGAATCTGCCCTCCTTTACTAGTCGTTTACATAATTTTATTGTATGCAATGTTTCAACTTCTGTCAATGAATGTTAGGTTTTTTTACACAAGAAATGTTTTTGATCATTTCACATCACGAATAAATGCATAAGCTTTACATGTTTTTTCACTAAAATTACTATGATGAAAGGTAGATAACCTTACAAAGAATAGTATTCTATGTGAGATTATCTTGCCTAGACTTGAATTAATCTCTTATCAAAAGTTTGTTTACTGCAGCTTTAATGGCTATCTTGACATGTGCGTATGTTAAGCCACCTTGTACGAAAGCCATATACGGTGGCCTTATAGGTCCATCTGCTGTAAGTTCTAGACTCGCCCCTTGTATGAAGGTACCTGCTGCCATAATGACATCATTTTCATACCCTGGCATTTCACTCGGATAAGGTCTCACGTGTGAGTTGATAGGAGAGGCATGCTGGATTTCCTGACAAAATGCAATCATTTCCTCAGATGTATGGAAGGTAACAGATTGGATCAAATCAGTACGATGATCATTATAGGCAGGGGAAGTAGTATATCCAAGCTTCTCTAGAAATCTAGATGTAAACACAGCTCCTTTCATCGCTTCTCCAACAACATTCGGAGCTAAAAATATACCTTGGAACATCTCTTGTAAACTATGTAAACTTGCTCCAGTTTCCTTACCTAATCCAGGAGCAGTGAGACGGTTAGCGCAATGTTCAATTAAATGGGAATGGCCTACAATATAGCCACCTGTTCTAACGATTCCTCCACCTGGATTTTTAATAAGCGAACCTGCAATAATATCTGCACCGACATGAATAGGTTCTTTCTCTTCTGCAAATTCTCCATAACAGTTATCTACAAATACAATAATGGATGAGTCTATCTCTTTTACAAATCGTATCATCTCTTCTATTTCGTCGATTGAAAAGGAAGGCCTGTCCGCATACCCTTTTGAACGTTGAATACCGATTACCTTTGTCCGACCTGTTATGGCATTCTGTACACCTTGAAAATCCACCTCTCCATCATTGATTAAATCAATATGATTATAGCCAATATGGAAATCCTTTAACGACCCATTGTTATGACCACGAACTCCCACAATTTCTTCAAGAGTATCATAAGGTCTTCCTGTTATATAAAGTAATTCATCATTAGGTCTTAATAAACCGAATAATGTAATCGTAATGGCGTGGGTTCCTGAAACAATTTGTGGACGAACAAGAGCATCTTCGCCTCCGAATATACTTGCATAGACTTCTTCCAACTTATCCCTTCCAAAATCATCATAGCCATAGCCAGTAGTCGGATTAAAATGCCCATCACTTACTTGATGGGTTTGAAAAGCTTCAAGCACGCGCTTTTGATTCTTCTCGACAAGCTGGTCAATTTGTTGTTGCACAGCTTGAACATCTTGTTCAGTTTGATGAACAATTTTATCAATCTTTTGTGTGTTCATGTTGCTGTTTCCCCTTTAATGTCTCTTTTGTATTTGATGATACAGTGGATGGTCCGGATGGATAAACCCTTTAACAAAGTAAAGTTCATCCTCTTCTATGAAATCTCTTTCTCTAACAATTGCATGTTTACTTAACCTGTATAGTAATTTGCCATCAGTCGCAGGCACGTACGTTTGAAATGGTACCCACTCTTTAAGTAAACCCTCTTCCAATTTGTCAAACAACCGCTTGATATCAATTGGATCATAAGCGCTAATTGTCACAGCAGGTAACGTAACAGGAATGAAAGAATCCCGCAAAAGATCTTTTTTATTATAAACTGTAAGCATAGGTAGATGATCAGCATTTAGTTCTTTCAAGTGTTTTTGTACCGTTTCCTCATGCTGTATATGATCAGGATGAGATGCATCTACCACATGCACAATAAAATCAGCCTCTGTTACTTCTTCAAGGGTAGATCTGAACGCTGCAATGAGGGTTGTTGGTAAATCTTGAATAAACCCTACTGTATCAGACAATAGTGCTTGGAATCCACTTGGTAACTGTACTTGCCGAGTTAACGGGTCAAGCGTTGCGAATAATTGGTTTTCTTCAAAAGATTGGTTATTTGTAATGCGATTGAAAAGGGTAGATTTCCCCGCATTTGTATAACCTACAATAGCAATTTGATAGGCTTTATTTTCTTTGCGTCGTTTTCTGTATTGTTGGCGTTGGGTAGCCACTTGCTGGATTTGACGTTTGATGTCATCTATTCTTCGTTGAATATGACGGCGATCTGTTTCTAACTTTGTTTCACCAGGGCCTCTTGTTCCAATCCCGCCACCTAACCTTGATAAATTTTTACCTTGTCCGTAGATTCTTGGTAGCATATATTGTAATTGGGCTAATTCCACCTGAAGCTTACCTTCTTTTGTATTGGCACGTTGAGCAAATATATCTAGAATCAACTGAGTACGATCAATGATACGCACTTCCAGGTGATCTGCTAAATTGTTCATCTGACCCGGTGTTAACTCATCATTAAAAATGACTAGTTCTATGCCTCTTTCATCTATGTATGCTTTTATTTCTTCGATTTTACCTTCACCCATATAAATAGCTTGATGGATTTTTTGACGCTTTTGAATGACAATTTTATCAACCACACCATGTGCAGTTTCTGTTAATGATGTAAGTTCTTCTAACGATGATTGAAACCGCTCCTCATCTTGAGATGGGAGATGACAAGCAGCTACAAGAACTCGTTCATGTTGTTCCATATGTATCCCTCTTTTACTAGGTTAATCTATTTATTTTATGGAGAGTGTTTGTAATGAAATCATGTTATCATCATATCAAACCTACATCATGAAAGCGAACAGTCGCTACACCACGACATTACATCCTGGCATCATACATACCAGGATGTTTGTCATTATTACACTTTCACGTATAGGAATATATCACTTTATTCTACCTCTATATAATTGTTTCAAACGTAATATCCTTACTTGTTAGAGTAACAAGTTCATGATGCGAATATCGATTCTGTTTCATGACTCTCATCGCATGCTTTCGAATAGATTGTTCAATGATGTTTCGGATATAGCGACCATTTGAAAAACTATGCCCCTTTATTTGCTGTTTACGAATTAAATGGTCTTTCAGTTTCCACTCAGCATCTTTAGCTAGAACGTACTCTCTTTCTGAAACCATTTTTCGAGCAATAGTTAGCAATTCTTCAATCGTATAGTCCTTAAATTCTAATATAATTGGAAAGCGAGATTGTAATCCTGGATTCAGGCGAAGAAATTGATCCATCTCGGTAGGATACCCAGCAAGCACTAAAATGAAATCATTATGAGAATCTTCCATATGCTTCACCATTGTATCGATAGCTTCCTTACCAAAATCCTTTTCTCCTCCTCGTGCTAGCGAATAGGCTTCATCTACAAACAATACACCACCGATAGCCTTTTTGATTAAGTCTCTTGTTTTTTGAGCTGTATGTCCGATGTATTCCCCAACTAAATCAGCTCGCTCCGCTTCAATGAAATGCCCTTTAGACAATACATCCATTTCATGAAACAGCTTTGCTAGCTTTCTAGCAACAGTAGTTTTCCCTGTACCTGGGTTGCCTTTAAACATCATATGCAATACTTGCTTAGACGGTTTCAAGCCAGCTTCCTGACGTTTTTGGTTAACAATAATGCTAGCATATATTTCCTTGATGGTACCCTTTAATTGATCTAAACCAATAAATTCATCAAATTCATCGTCAATTGTTTGAAAAGGGTTTGTTAAGTATGAGTTCGAGGCCTTCCCTTGTGGTTTAGTCGTGGGCACTCGGCTCTCTTGAAGCATTACATTGACTTGCCCGTTCTTTTTATACGTTACTTGTGTATCCACGTTATCACCCCTTATTCAACAACATTATACGCACAATGATAAGGATGTGTGATAATCGCCTACTTTTACTAATAAAGAAGAAAAGCGAACGCCCGAGAGCATTCGCTTGGTGAAGATCTTATTCCTTGTCCAATGTCACAGTTTTCATTGGAGCAAATGTTGAAATGGCGTGCTTAAAGATTAATTGTTGCTTTCCATCCGATTCTAGTAATACGGTGAAATTATCGAAAGCTTTCACGACTCCGCGAAGCTGAAATCCGTTGGTTAAGAAGATGGTCACTTGTACGTGATCCTTCCGAATTTGATTGAGAAACTGATCTTGAATATTTACTGATTGCGCCATGAGACTTCCTCCTCTTTTCTATCTATATTGGTAACATTCGATGCTTATGGCAGCTTTCCTGCTAATTCCTCTAAAATTTCTTCAAACTTTTTATAAACATTTTCCTCAGAAATGATATACCAGTTTACGTCAAGCTTATTGCGAAAATAGGTCAATTGCCGTTTGGCATATCGTCTTGAGTGTAATTTCAAGTTTTCGATAGCTTCATTTAAAGTTATGGCTCCATTTATGTATGGGAGGAATTCCTTATAACCTATTGCTTGCATACTTTGAGCTGACTCGAGACCTTGACTGTATAAAGAGTTCACTTCATCAACAAGACCTTCCTGAATCATATCATCAACGCGACGATTAATACGATTATAAAGTTCTTCACGATCCATATTTAAGCCTATTAGAACAGGGTGGTATGGAGATTCTTGCTTCTGTTGCTGCTGATATTCTGTCATCGTAAGGCCTGTTTTTTCATAGACTTCTAACGCACGGATTACCCGTCGTTTATTATTAGGGTGTACTTTGTCAGCTTGTACAGGGTCCACTTTTTTTAACTTCTCATAAAGTGGTGCTATCCCTTCTTCCTCAATTTGCCTCTCTAGCATGGTGACGAACTGTTGATCTCTTTGTTGTTCGGAAAATTGAAAGTTGTAAAGGACGGATTGGATGTACAAGCCTGTGCCTCCAACTATAACTGGTAGTTTACCTTTTGCAGCTATTTTATCAATATACCCTTGTACGAGTTGTTGGAATTCAGCAACAGAGAATGGCTCAGATGGATCTTTGATATCAAGCATATAGTGCGGAATCCCTTGCTTCTCTTCTTCTGTAACCTTCGCTGTTCCTATGTCCATCCCTTTATAGATTTGCATGGAATCACCACTAATGATTTCACCGTTAAAGCGTTTTGCTATTTCAACACTTACTTTCGTTTTACCTACTCCAGTAGGTCCAACTACGGCGACAACAGGTTGCTTCATGGATGCACCTCTATTCTAGATTTCGAACATTCGTTCTATATTATACACAGATTTCTATAAGAATAAAAGGGATAGCTCTCCTTAGTCATAAATTATCGTGTACTACCTACATACTTCCATTATCTTTACAATCCGTTTAAGGAGAGTCACCTTTTCTACTTGTTAATGCTGTTCCTGGTCTAAAGTAGCTTTCACAATTTCTATTATTTTAGGTGAAACAGTTTCCGGATCAATCATCCCATCCTTAGCTGTTTTTACATGATCTAAATCCTGTTCGATTTCTCGTTGAGCTGAACCTAGATCAACCTGTCCACCTTCTAAAACATATTTCAAGGCATATACACGCTCATGAAGAAGTTCTCTATTCATACTGTACCTCCCTTTCGTTTACTACATTACTCTTTTAAACATTTTTTCCATCTCATATTCTGAGAAGTGAACAATAATAGGCCGCCCATGTGGGCAAGTAAAAGGATCTGTTGACAGTCGTAAGTCTTCTAACAGTTTCCCCATATCTCCATCATTTAAATAATGATTCGCTTTTATAGATCGTTTACAAGACATAAGGGTAGCCGCTTCTTCCCGTAGAGTTAATACATCAACTTTCTGTTCATTTAAGACTTGATCAATCATTTCCTGAATCACTTCTTGTTCATGCCCTTTAGGAAACCATTGTGGATGGGAGCGAACAATGAAGGTCTTATCTCCGAATGATTCAAGAAACAAACCAACTTGCGCCAAATCCTCAAGGTGATTTTCGATCAGTATAGACTCTGATTTTGTAAACTCGAATGTCATCGGCATTAATAATTCCTGAACCTCTTTTTCTGGAACAGCCAATTTATCACGGAAAAATTCATATTTAATACGTTCCTGTGCAGCATGCTGATCCACGATGTAAAGTCCATTCTCATTTTGAGCAAGTATATACGTTCCATGCAATTGACCTATCGGATACATGACAGGGACTCTTGATGATTCAATAGGTTGAGTGGATTTCTCTTGTTTATAGCCATTCCCTTCCTGTTTATAAAACGAAGATGTCATGGCAGTCTCAATAGGGTCTGGGTCTGCCTCCTGAGACAACCATGATGGTGTAGGATCAGACTCTCGAACTAATGGATGTTCAGGTTTTATTTTATGTTCATTCTCGTCTGTTGCCGTTGAAGATGAAGGGTCCTGTACTGATGAATCTAATGTAAAGGACTCTTGGACAGATGTATCCTTTACTTTGGTTCGTTGTGGTGATTGATCCACTTCTGGTATTAGCGTTTGTTGCTTAAACACTTTCGTTACAGCATCCCTCACCGCATCAAATAATTCTTTTTCCTTACTGAATCTTACTTCTAATTTAGCCGGATGAACATTGACATCAACAAGAACTGGATCCATATTTATTTGCAAGACTACTAGTGGATAACGACCTATAGGAAGTAATGTGTGATACCCCTGCAAAATAGCTTTGTTGACAGATGGATTGCGAATATATCGTCCATTAATTACTGTCGAAATGTAATTTCTAGACGCACGAGTAACTTCAGGCTTGGCAATATAACCTCTGATTGTAAAATCGAGTGTCTCATGTTCAATGGGAATCATTTTTTTCGCTGTATTCATGCCATAGATTTGAGCAATAACCTGTAATACGTCTCCACGACCATTGGTTTGAAACAAACGTTTTTCATTATGCCAGCATTCAAATCGAACTTCAGGATGGGACAAAGCCATTCGATTTAATACATCTGTAATATGGCCAAGTTCTGTATGAATTGTCTTCATGTATTTCAATCTAGCTGGTGTATTAAAGAATAATTCTTCAACCGTTATTTCAGAACCTTGCCTGGCATCACTTTTATCTTTTTCTTTTAATTGTCCACCTTCAAGATATAAACGTGTTCCTGCTTCGTGTCCTGTAGATGTTTTTAATGTTAAACGACTTACAGCTGCAATACTTGCGAGGGCTTCTCCACGGAACCCTAATGTCTGAACACGAAACAGATCATTTTCATCTATAATCTTACTTGTAGCATGGCGAAGGAAGGATCGTTCGCAATCATCCTCAGTCATACCACTTCCATTGTCCATGATTTTAATTTTAGAAAGGCCAGCTTCTTCTAGCTCTACTTTCACCCAGGTACTGCCGGCATCTATACTATTTTCTAGTAGTTCTTTCACAACTGATGAAGGGCGCTCGACCACTTCTCCGGCTGCTATTTTGTTCGCCAACGTATCTGGCATTTGACGGATGGTTGCCATACGTGCCCCCTCCTTTTATTTCTTAAGCTGTTTCTGTAACTGATACAAGTGATTCATGGCTTCTATTGGATTTAACTCTAAAAGGTCAAGGTCCTTCAGTTGTTCAATCACTTTGGTCTCTTCCCTTGTACTCTTTGATTCCGTTTCGACCTGCACTGGTTTTTCCTTTGGCTCAAATAAAGTAAGTTGATGATCATCCTCATGACCATATAATGGAGTCTCGTTCACTTCAGATGAACCTTCTAATTGTTTCAAAATCGCATTGGCACGTTCGATAAGAGGTTCTGGTAACTCGGCTAGTTTTGCCACATGAATGCCGTAACTCTCATCAGCAGCGCCTTTTTGGATTTGATGAAGGAAAACGACTTTCCCTTCGTACTCTTCTGCACGTACGTGAACATTCGTTAAATGGTTTAAGGATTTTTCTAGTTCCGTAAGTTCATGATAATGAGTAGAAAATAACGTCTTGGCACCAATATTTCCATGGATATATTCCACTATAGCTTGAGCCAACGCCATGCCATCATAAGTACTTGTCCCGCGGCCTATTTCATCCAATAGAATTAAGCTTCGATCGGTGGCTTTTGTTAAAGCATGCTTTGCTTCCATCATTTCTACCATAAACGTACTTTGTCCTGAAACTAGGTCGTCGGCTGCACCGATTCTAGTGAATATCTGATCAAAAATCGGTAGTCGCGCATACGAACATGGAACAAAGCAACCAATTTGTGCCATAACAGCCGTTAAAGCTAGCTGACGCATATACGTACTTTTACCACTCATGTTCGGACCTGTAATAAGCAATATATCTGACTCATCTTGCATATTTACATCATTTGGAACGAACGTATCTTCTTTCATAACCTTTTCTACAACTGGATGACGCCCTTGTTCGATATAAATATCCCGATTGTCGACTAACTCTGGTCTAGCGTATTGATTATGTTCACTAACCGTTGCAAAACCTTGCAAGACATCAATACTGCATATTTGTTCGGCCAAATGTTGTAAAGAAGGAATATACTCCTTCACTTGTTCACGAACCTTAATAAACATATCGTATTCAAGTTCTACACTTTTTTCTTGTGCTTCAAGGATTAAGGACTCTTTTTCTTTTAGATCTGGTGTAATATACCGCTCTGCATTGGTAAGCGTTTGTTTACGTTCATATCGTCCTTCAGGAAGGTGATGTAAGTTTGCTTTTGTTACTTCAATATAATAGCCGAAAACGCGATTATAGCCAACTTTAAGTGATTTTATGTTGGTCGCTTCCCGTTCTTTTCGTTCTAATTCGGCTATCCATTGCTTACCATTGCGTGCTGCATCTCGATAGTCATCCAGTTGATTATTAAAGCCATCTTTAATCAAGCCACCTTCTTTAATGGTAATAGGTGGATCATCATAAATACTTTCATCCAATAATTGATAAACGTCTTGTAGAGGATGTAATTGCTCTCCTAATTCCTTCAATTCAGGTTGTGAGAATGATTGAAGAATAGACTTAATTTCAGGTATTTTTCCAATTGAGTGCTTTAATTGAATGAGGTCTCTGGCGTTTACATTTCCATATGAAACCCGCCCCGCTAGTCGTTCGAGGTCATAGACAGATTGAAGAGCTTCTCTCAATGTCTCTCGTTCAAAGAACTGTTCTAAGAACCCCTCTACTTGGTTATAACGGTCTTCAATTAACTGTCTCTTTAACAGAGGTCGTTCGACCCATTTCTTTAACATTCTTGAACCCATTGATGTGACTGTATGATCTAACACCCATAGCAAACTACCTTTTTTACCTTGCTTACGTATCGTCTCCATCAACTCAAGGTTTCGTTTCGAGTACATATCGAGTTTCATAAATTGATTTAACTCAATATATTGTACTTCTTTCAGGTGGTCCATCGATCGCTTTTGGGTTTCTTGTATATAATAAAAGAGTCTTCCAAACCCGATTTTCAACTTATCTTGATGTAAGTTTTGAACAAGAGATTGATAGCCTTCTGTAATCTCAGTGCGATCTTCTTTTGATATGGTGACACCTAAGCGCTCCTGTAAAGAGGTTTGGTATTCAGCATCTAAATCGGTAGGAACCACAATTTCCTTAACAGGACGATTAAACAGCTCACTTAGCACACCATCAAATCCATCAGTTAGCATGGCGACGCTGTTTTCTCCTGTAGTTAAGTCATTATACGCAATCACAAAGGTTCCATCATCAAATGGAGTTAAAGAAGCCAGGTAGTTATTCTCTTCTTCATCAAGCATAACACCATCCATCACTGTTCCTGGGGTCACAAGTTGTACAACTTCACGCCTTACAACTCCTTTAGCTTCTTTCGGATCCTCAACTTGCTCACAAATGGCTACCTTGTACCCCTTCTCAACAAGGTTCTTTATGTAGTTGGCTGCTGAATGATAAGGAACACCACACATCGGAATGCGGCCATCTTCCCCACCTTCTCGACTTGTTAATGTTATTTCTAATTCTTGAGCTGCTCTAGTGGCATCATCAAAGAATAATTCATAAAAATCCCCTAAGCGAAAAAATAAAAAGGCATCTTTTTGCTGAGCCTTTATCTTCAAATATTGCTGCATCATTGGTGTATAGTTTGCCATCTTGTATCCTCCAACGTGGATAATTTCTCATAACTATTATTATATCATATCGAATTTGTTGTCTCTAACAGAGGAGTTAATGAAAAAAAGATCTGACAACCATAATATGGCATGTCAGATCTTACGTTACTCTAAACGAAAAGACCCTCCACATTTCGTAAAGGGCCATCGACTCCTTCGCTTATTCCTCTTCTTCATGAGCAAGGAAATCTGGATCTACACTTGAGAAGTCGTCACTTGAAACATCATAGTGCCAGTCATCATCATGCAGACATCCATCTGGGTCTACTTTGACACATAATTTTGTTTCCCCGACAACCTCTACGATAAATTCACGCTCTACTTCTACAACAATTTTATGTCCTTGGTTTGCAATACGTGCTTCCAAACAATTTGGTTGCTGTACGACACGTGCAAGTACTTCAAAATCGCAGTCTAAGCAGTTTTCATCTTTAACTGACAGCGGAACTCTATCGGTGTAATGAACCTTCTCTGTGACAACCTCTGTTTTGGTATTATCGTTATATGAATACCAAACATTGATGTCATAACTACCTGAAACCTCTACGTAATCACCCTTTTTCTTTGCATTATAAATGTGGTTGATAACCCAGCACCCTAAAATGCTTGTTGGGCGATGAGATGGTGTGACAGTATTAGTATCCTGCGTAAACTTACGCCCTTTACCACACACTGCCTTTGTTATGATCTCACGATACTCTTGATCAAAAAATGACATGAGAGCCCAACCTCCTCCTTCTTTGTTCATTGACATCCTATGCGAGACATTAGCCCGAAGTGCAAAAAGGAATGAAAAAAACTCACAATCATAGCAAATGAACAAAACAATTTTCGTTCCTAGTTCATTCTATGCAAGCGCCCATAAAAATGTACGAAAAGTTGAGGAAAGTCCATAAAAAAAGAACACCCTTTGTTTAGAGCGTTCTTTCTATAAAGAAAATTAATGATCACAAGAGTCGCTAGTATCAAGAGCAGAGCCTGTTGTACCTTTTAAAAGGTCTCCACCTGTTTCACGAATAATTTCATTTGTTACTTCATTTGCTATCGTGCTTGTAACAAGTTGCAGAAAGTCATTTACATCAGTTTGAGTTTCTTTAAATTCCTGAACAACAGGGATTGCATCTAACTCACCTTGCAAACGATCTATTTCAGCTTCTACTTTCTTCAACGCTTCTGTCTTTTCATAGTATTGAAAGTTAACTGCTTGCTTCTGCAAAGCTTTAATACGACTAATGTAATCTTGAACTTTTTTATTGTCGTTAATTTTTGCTTCTACTTGCTTGAAACGATCTATTTCAGGAGTTTCACTCATCGCTTTTGCTAGTCCTTGCGCTCTTTCAATTACTTCATTTCGTGTATAATTTGCCATCTGTTATTTCACCTCTGCTGTTTCTAACAGTTCTCCATCAAGAGACCATGTTTTTGCATTCGTAATTTTAACTTTTACAATTTCACCGATTGTAGAGCGTGGAGCACGGAAATTAACGAGCTTGTTTCGGTGAGTATGTCCAGCTAAGACATCAGCATTTTTCTTACTCTCACCTTCCACTAACACATCTACAATTTCACCTTCATATTTCTTCATTGCTTGAGCTGCCTGATGGTTAACTACAGCATTTAAGCGTTGTAAGCGTTCCTTTTTCACTTCCATTGGAACATTATCTTGCATCTTAGCAGCAGGAGTTCCTTCTCTTGGAGAATAAATAAAGGTATAAGCTCCTTCAAAACCAACTTCTTCAACTAATGAAAGTGTTTCTTGGAACTGTTCTTCCGTTTCGTTTGGGAATCCTACAATTATATCAGTGGTTAGTGTAGCGTTAGGCATCGCTTCACGAATCTTTCCAACTAACTCTAAATAACGTTCACGTGTATATTTACGAGCCATAATTTTTAGAACTTCAGAGCTTCCTGATTGTACCGGAAGATGAATATGATCTAGAAGGTTACCTCCTTGAGCTAATACTTCAATCAAACGATCATCAAAGTCACGTGGATGGGAAGTCGTAAATCGAACACGTGGAATATCAATCTTGTGAATTTCATTCATTAAATCTCCAAGCCCAAAGGTACGGTCTTCAAAATCTTTCCCATAAGCGTTTACGTTTTGACCAAGAAGTGTAACCTCTTTGTATCCTTGTGCTGCCAGTTGACGCACTTCTTGAATAATGTCCTCTGGTAAACGGCTACGTTCTTTTCCTCGTGTGTATGGAACAATACAGTACGTACAGAACTTGTCACAGCCATACATTATGTTGACCCATGCCTTTATGTTCCCTTTACGTTGACGAGGAAGGTTTTCAACGATATCGCCTTCTTTTGACCATACTTCTACAACCATTTCTTTACCAAAAATTGCTTCTTGTACAAGTTGAGGTAAACGATGGATATTATGTGTACCAAAAATAAGATCGACGAATTGGTGCTTTTGAAGAATTCGGTTAACCACAGATTCTTCTTGGGACATGCACCCACACACACCTAAAATCAGGTCTGGTTTTTCACGTTTCAATGCCTTCAGATGTCCAATTTCACCAAACACCTTATTTTCAGCATTCTCGCGAATTGCGCATGTATTTAATAGAATGATATCTGCTTCATGCTGATCTGCCGTGGACTCATATCCCATTTCTGACAATATACCAGCCATAACCTCTGTATCATGTTCATTCATCTGACATCCGTACGTACGAATTAGGAATTTCTTTCCTTCCCCTATACCTTGAATATCTTCTGGAATTTCAAAATCATAATGAACATTTACATCCTCTTTTCCGCGCTTTTTCGCGCTCTTTAAAGAAGGAGGTTGATAGGTACTTTCAAAATATTTCGCAAAGTCTTCAGATGTTTTTTCACTTAACGGTTTATCCTCGACGGATTTTTTGTCCGCTGGATTGTCCTTAATTTGATTCATTTCTTTTCTCTGTTGTTCATTCATTCAGAGAACTCCTTTCACACAATCTCTCTAACTGTAATATTATATCAGTCTCAAAGATAAAAATAAAGATTCTGTTGTAAAGAAGGTTTGGTTAACAGAACATCACTTATAATTGAGTAAGAAATGTGTGTTACTAATCTAGCTATGGTACATTTAATTTAGGTAAAGAGGCATAATCTTGAAGACTTGAGGAGACGAATGATTTCATTGGAAGTTCGATTGTCATATCGCTGCGATAAAAACATGGGCTCTGGAGTGACTTTTCCTGCTTTCGGAGCAAGAATCGAAAAACAGGAGCTACTTTTGAAAAAAAGGAGCGACCGCCCCAATTTCCCGGCCCATCTTTTCGTTCGTTTGGTCTAACGCCATGTTTCCGTTCATCTCAACATCGCGGGAGGTGGCCTGAGAACAACAAGACTCCCGCCGGAGAAAGAGGTAGGCAAGACCCCATGAGGGCGTTTTCCCCGAAGGTAGCTTGCCAGCTCGCGGCAGGACGCGAGTTGTTCCACGGCCACCTTTATTCTTATTAACGTATCCGAAACATCCCGCTTAATAAAGGTATTTATCTCGAACTCAAGTTTCAAGATAATGGGGCTTTAATGGAATAAACAATTAAATAAAAAGAGATTGGATAAAAAATCCAAACTCTTTGAGGAATTTAATCCTGTTCTCATTCATTTTTAATAGCTAAAAGAAACGTTAGTAAACATCTCTAGCTTTTATTATAAAATGTTTAACGTTTTAGCGGCACGTTGGAACGCATCTAATGCTTCTTGTAATTCTTCCTTCGAATGCTCAGCTGTAACAATCGTACGGATTCGTGCTTTTCCTTTTGGTACGGTTGGGAATACAATTCCTTGTGCAAAAACACCTTCGTTAAATAACTCATCGGAAAATTTGTGAGTTAATGCATCATCACCTATCATGACAGGAGTGATTGGTGTTTTACTAATCCCAGTATCAAAACCAAGCTTTTCTAAACCTTCCTTAAAGAATTCTGTATTTTCCCACAGCTTATCAATCAATTCAGGCTCTTCTAACAGAACAGTAACAGCTGCATCACAAGCTGCTGTTACTGCTGGTGGATGAGATGTACTAAATAAGAAAGGACGCCCTTTATGAATCAAGTAATCCTTTAATACTTGTGTTGTAGCAACATATCCACCTAACACCCCAACAGCTTTACTAAGTGTCCCGACTTGAATATGTACTCGTCCATCCAATCCAAAATGATTTACTGTTCCGCGGCCATTTTCACCTAGAACACCACTTGCATGCGCATCATCCACCATTACAAGAGCACCATATTTTTCAGCTACCTCAACAATTTCAGGTAATGGGGCAATGTCCCCATCCATTGAAAAGACACCATCTGTAACGACTAACTTTGTTCTGTATTCAGCTGATTCTTTTAATTTCTCTTCAAGAGAATCTACATCAACATGCTTGTAAATTTTACGGCCTGCTTTTGTCAATCGAATTCCATCAATGATTGACGCATGATTAAGTTCATCAGATATAACGACATCTTGATTTGTTAGCATAGAGGATAAAACACCCTGATTCGTTGTAAACCCTGATTGGAACACAAGCGCCGCTTCAGTATGTTTAAATTTAGCCAGCTTTTCTTCAAAGTCTTCATGCATCTTTAAAGTTCCGGCAATCGTACGCACAGAGCCTGTCCCTACACCATAGGTTTCAATGGCTTTTTCAGCTGCATCCTTCATTCGTGGATGGGAGGTTAGCCCTAAATAGTTATTGGAAGATAGCTGAATAACATCTTTTCCTTTAATCGTTACACGAGAACCTTGTGCCGATTCAAGAGGAATCAACTCCCGAAATGTACCTTCCTGCTTCATTTCTTCTAATTCCTGTTGGATATGTTCAAATCCTTTCATAATTAATGCCTCCTTTTAGATGATAAAACTATGTTAAAGTGTGGAAAAATTTCATAATTTATATAAAAACGATTTGTGATCTTCAATGGACTCTTCTACTAAATAAATCTGCAATATGAATCGTCTTCCATTACACTTCAAGACTATCATGCCCAATCGCCACATGTATCATTTCTGTAAGGCTACACTGTCTTCCCTTGCCTTAACCAATTTACTAGGATAAAAACACCTAAACCTAATAAGTATTACTAGGTGGCTACTATTATTTTAGTTAACATGAAACATTTGTTCAATTAAACGCTGAGACAGAATGGAAAGCTTCATTTCCCATTACCATTATCCATTAGGATGTAATACTACTTTTCCACAATGACCCTGATTCATTAATGAGAATCCATTCTCAAATTCTTCTAAAGGTAAGTGATGGGTGATAATTGGAGTCAAGTCAACTTGTTTTGATTGTAACAACCTTGACACTTGTTGCCATGTCTTAAACATTTTTCTACCTGTGATTCCTTGGACTTGAACTCCTTTAAATACAATATCATTTGTGACATCAAGGGTAACTGGTCTTACTGGAAGACTTAGAATCGAAACACGCCCTCCATTTGTAATCATTTTAAAGCCTTGATCCATCGCTGTTGGATGTCCACTCATTTCACAAACGACATCAACCCCATGCCCATTTGTAAGGGTCTTTGCTTTCTCAACAGGGTCTTCGTTACCAGAATTAATAACCGTGGTTGCCCCCATTTGCTCGGCTAATTGTAACCGATATGGATTAACATCAAACGCCACCACTTGAGAAGCTCCTGCAGCTTTGGCCACACCTACTGCCATTAACCCAATAGGTCCACAACCAATTATTGCTACGTTCTTCCCAGCAACTTCACCGTTCAGAACAGTATGGACAGCATTCCCCATCGGTTCCTGTACAGAAGCAATATCCGTAGGCATATCTGAGGGGTTCACCCATAGATTACTCTCTGGAAGAGCAACGTATTCCGCGAAACAGCCTTGTGTATCTACTCCAATAATTTGCGTGTTTTCACATATATGGTATTGTCCCGTTAAGCATTGCGGACATTTGTGACATACTATATGGGTTTCCGCACTAACATAATTCCCTACTTCTACCTTAGTAACATGTTCTCCAGTTTTAACAACTTCTCCTGCAAACTCATGTCCAAATACATACGGTGTTTGCACACGACTTGCTGACCACTCATCCCAGTTATATATGTGAACATCTGTTCCACAAATGGAGGTTGCTTTCACCTTAATCAGTACTTCGTCTTCCCTTATGTTAGGAATCGGTACTTCTTGAAGCTGAGCTCCCTCACCCTTATGATGTTTGACGATTGCCTTCATTGTTCCATCCATGGTGAACACTCCTTGATCATTAAAATTATCTTTATCACTATTATAATCATATTTATATACATAGTTCCAGTATTGTTTTTTCATATGTCCACTTCAAATGTACAAATGACCTTTTTGGGTAATCGCTTTCAAATAAACAAAGCCTGGAATTTACAACTCCAGGCTTTGTTACATCTTTTATTATTAAATATTCAACCTAATCCTCTACTTAAATTCTTCTACTAGCTTATCGAATACATCAGAAGACATATACAACCTTGATTGACTTAATGGTTTTGAATCATACCCATGAATATATTCTTGATATGATTTTTTATCTTTATCTTGATAAATCAAACCTGTTACCAGGCTATTATGTTCTAAAAGCACACGCATAGCCTCAGCTCTATTTGATGGATCATAATGTTCAATAGTTGAGAGTTTAACTAGATTTCGCTTAAACCAATCATACGTATTTACTTTGTTATACGTTACGCATGGACTAAATACATTGATAAAGGAAAAACCATCATGTTGTACGCCTTTTTCAATCAAGGATATTAGTTCCTTCACATCACTTGAAAAACTTTGCGCCAAAAAGGTAGCTCCAGAAGATAAAGCTAGTTCCATTACGTTCATTGATGATTCAATCGACCCCTCAGGAGTACTTTTCGTAATAAACCCTGCATCACTCCTGGGAGATGTTTGCCCTTTCGTTAAACCATAAATCTGATTATCCATTACGATATAGGTTATATTCATATTTCTTCTTATAGCATGTATTGTATGTCCCATACCAATCGCAAACCCATCTCCATCTCCACCTGAAGCAATAACAGTTAAGTCTTTATTGGCCATCTTCACCCCTTGAGCTAAGGGAAGGGACCTACCATGAACACCATGAAAGCCATAGGAATTAATATAACCTGAAATTCTACCTGAACAACCAATCCCAGAAACGAGAACAAGTTCTTCTGGTTCTAACCCAATATTTGCTGCAGCACGTTGAATGGCTGCCTGAACGGAGAAATCTCCACAACCAGGGCACCAATTTGGTTTGTTTTTATTACGAAAATCTTTAAATGTAGCCATTACAACAACTCCTTACATGCATGATAAAGAGCACGAGGTAAAAAAGGGGTACCATCGTAACTGGTAATGCTTTCTATTTTTTCGTGAAAACCAGCGTTCATCTTAATTATAGAAGCTAATTGGCCAGTTGCATTATGTTCCACGACCATTACCTTTTTTGCTGTTTTTAATAGCGGGAGTAAATGAGTTGTGGGAAATGGATGAATAAGTCGAATTTGCGCATGATTCACACTATATCCATCTTGTTGTAATTGATGTTGTACTTCTTCTAGGGCCCCTCTTGTTGAATTAAAACCAATAAGAAGTAGATCAGCCTCATCACATGTTTGATTCATATAAATTGGGGTAGGAAACGTATCTGGCAAATGAATCAGTTTTCTTAACCGTTTATCCATTTGTTCCTTACGATTCGAAGCGGATTCGGAAGGTTTGCCATATTCGTTATGCTCAACACCGGTTACATGAAATATACCATTTTTCGTTCCTGGGAAAACACGCGGAGAGATGCCATCAGGAGTAACTTGGTAGCGCTTTATGTTCTCCTTAGAATCCTGCTCCTCCACCTGTCTTTTGTTATCTATTTTTCCTCTTCGAATGGTTATAGTACGATAATCTAACGGATCAACGGTTTGTTTACCAAGAGAGAGCTGCAAATCAGATAGTAGTATGACTGGACATTGATATTCATCTGCTACATTTAACGCTTCTACTGCATCATGAAATGCTTCCTCTACAGTACTTGGAGCAATAACAACCTTTGGAATCTCTCCATGAGTTCCATAGATCATTGCCACCAAATCTGATTGTTCTTGTTTTGTGGGAAGACCTGTACTAGGCCCACCTCTCTGTGTGTCTACAATAACTAAAGGAGTTTCAGTCATGCCAGCTAAACCAATTGATTCCATCATTAGAGACAATCCTGGACCAGCGGAAGCTGTTATAGTACGTACCCCTCCATAATTGGCACCGATTGCCATCGTAGCCGCAGCAATTTCATCTTCTGTTTGAATAACCGTTCCACCGAACTCTGGTAGCTTTTTAATTAGATACTCCATAATTTCAGAAGCAGGAGTAATGGGATAAGCTGCCATAAACCTGCACCCACCTGCCAAAAATCCTAGAGCTATAGCATCATTCCCTATCATGAACATACGTGTGTTACCGTCTGCTTTCGCTAATTTCATAGAAGTATGTGAAAATGGTAATTGCGCTTGTAACGAAGCGACTCCTTTCTCAATGGCCTCCATATTTTGATTTACGACGTATTCTCCTTTACGTCCAAAGATATCTTGAACAACCGCACGAAATGACTCAATATCTAGTTGTAACAAAGAAGCTGTCGCCCCTATTGCAACCATGTTTTTCATAAGAGGGTTTCCTAGTTCTTTTGCAATCTCCGAAAAAGGAATGGCAAACAATGTCGCTTTTACATCATCAGATTTAGTAGGCGTGAATTTAGAATCTGCGAGGATATATCCTTGTTCATGTAATTCGCTAGCATTCACATCTATAGTTTCTTGATCAAACGCCACAAGTATATCTAAATCATCTGTTATTGATCTAATTTTCTCTGTAGAGACTCTTATTTTATTATTGGTATGTCCCCCTTTAATACGGGAAGAAAAATGGCGATATCCATATAAATAATAACCTAAACGATTCAATGCCATAGAGAAGATTTCACCGGTACTCTCAATCCCCTCTCCTTGTTGACCTCCAACTTTCCATGAGAGTTGCGTTTTCATTATTACACCCCTTCGCCTATATACCTCTAAAACTATTAACCTCACTTATTGGACAATACTTGTACCATGGCTATTTATACATTTATACGCTACACCTTATAGTAAATATGCGTTAAACATCATATAGAAGATATGAAAGTTCATTGAAAAGCTCAGGATCACCTTGCTGATCTCTGTGGTATTAAGCAAAATCATGCTGTGCGCAGACTATTTCCATAAAATATGCCATGATTTTGGTTCCATTCGAAACAATTAGCATGATCTAGATAAAGGCACGCCTCCACTTCTACTCATTTCATTTTAAAAAATAGCCATCTTTATTAAGATGACTATTTTTGTGGAAAAGCTCGTATGAAATTCTCATGAGTTACATTTTCGTACAAGGAGGGTGACAGGGTACGTTTAAGTAATTGGACAAATGAATCGTAATCTTGATAATCATACAGATACTTGATTATCGATTCTGTTCCATCAAAATCAGACCCTAACCCTACTGAATTTTCTCCTCCAAGCGAAACTATATACTGTATATGATCTATAACATCATAAATGGAAGCTTCCCCGTTTGCTCTCAAAAAATCCGCAACATATGTAACGCCAATATATGCGTTTCGATGAATTAATTCCTTTACCTGTAAATCACGTAAATTCCTTGGATGTGGTGTAAGGGAATAAGCATTTGAATGAGATGCCATAGGATAGTGGGCAATTTTCATAGTATCCCAGAATCCTTTATAAGATAAATGAGAGACATCCGTCCATATCATATGGCTATTTAATACATGTACAACTTCTACACCAAATGAACTCAAACCAGCTCCTCGCTCTTCTCCTATTCCATCACAAACTGCATTAGCCTGGTTCCAAGTTAATCCAACTGCTCTCACGCCAAGGCGAATAAGTGTTTTTAGTTTCACAAGATCTTCTCCAATTGGATGACACCCTTCAAGCGTAAGAACCGCTCCTTTTTCATTATGCTTTAAATCAAGTATATCTTGTTTACATGTTATGTGTTTGATTTCTGGATAAGGATGTACTATGTTTTCGTAAAATATATCAACCATCTTTAGGGCTACATTATATTGTTCAGAAGACGGAACATGTTCTGGAATAAAAATAGCGAAACATTGGACCTTAACTGAATTGTTTATCCACTTTTGGTAATTTACTCTAAGATCAGGACTATTATAAAAAGAACGACCAGGCTTTTCCCAAAGTTTTAAGAGTACATCGCAATGACTATCAATAATCAAATCTCTTATTCCTCCCGTCCATAAATTGCGCTTAACAGTCCCGACTATATTTTTACTTAGATTTGTAACTATTAGAGTCGAAAGGAAAGCTTAAGAGCCCTTTCTCCTTCCATCAGGTAGGGCTGGTGCTAGACTATTATGGGATAAATTATATTTATTACTAACAAACTATGATTAGTACCAATGTCAGAACCTATGTATATCTGTCTTCCACATTAGAAAACCTGCTTGCTACTCTAGCAAACAGGCTTAACGTTTCGCACTTATCTAGGTTCAATAATTAATTTAATTGCAGTACGTTCCTCTTCATCAATCATAATGTCCGTAAATGCGGGAATACAAATAAGGTCAACCCCGCTTGGTGCTACGAATCCTCGTGCAATTGCTACCGCTTTCACAGCCTGGTTTAATGCACCAGCGCCGATTGCTTGGATTTCTGCTGAGCCACGTTCTCTTAACACATTCGCAAGTGCTCCTGCTACTGAGTTAGGGCTAGATTTAGCTGAAACTTTTAATATTTCCATGACTAGTTCCTCCTTCGTATCCTATTATTTGTTCCACTTTTACTATATTCATGGATTTGGAAGTTATTCCCCTTACCCACATTATGAACGAATATTTTGAAATATTCAAATAATCAGCCAAAAAATGGATGATCATCATTAATAAGTAAACGTTCAACTTTAGTGGCTTTACCTGAGGATGCTTCAACATCAACGAGGAATGCACTTAATTGTGTTCTTCCCGATTTTGGAATTTCAAAACGTACAGGTAAACTCGTTAAGAATTTTTTGATAACAGCCTCTTTTTCAGTACCTAAAATCTCATCATAAGGTCCAGTCATACCAACATCTGTAATATAAGCCGTTCCATTTGGAAGAATTCGATCATCAGCCGTTTGTACATGTGTATGTGTCCCTACAATCGCACTAACTCTACCATTCAGGTACCACGCAAGTGCCTGTTTTTCTGAAGTCGCTTCAGCATGGAAATCGACAAAAATTAAGTTGGTTCGTTTTTTAGCCTCTTTGATTAATTCATCGGCCTTAGTGAATGGGTCTTCTAAAGGTTGCATAAAGGTTCTGCCTTGAAGATTAATTACAGCAAGTTCTACACCATTATCTTTGATATACGTAATCCCTTTACCTGGTGTGCCTTCTGGGAAATTTGCTGGACGTACCATTTGTTTGGCATCATCTATAAAATCAAAAATCTCTTTTTTATCCCAGGCGTGATTTCCGAGTGTTACAGCTTGCGCACCTAATTCAAGAAAACGGTGATAAATCTTATGGTTTATCCCTTTACCTGAAGCAGCATTTTCGCCATTTATTATTGTAAAATGCGGTTGATATGATTTCTTTAGTTTTGGTAGGTATTGCTCCACCATGTCTCTTCCTGGTGAGCCTACGACATCTCCTACGAACAAAATTTTCATAATATATTCCTCTCTATCGATAAGTGTTTGGTATGTATAGTGTCTGTTGAGTAAACGCAAAAATACCTTCTGTTTAGTATACCTACCTTACTGAATAAAATAAAGCGATCCCGAAGGATCGCTTTATTATTTCGCATATTCAACTGCTCTCGTTTCGCGTACAACAGTCACTTTTATGTGTCCTGGGTAATCCAGTTCACCTTCTATACGGTTTCTAATATCTCTTGCTAATTGTACAGATTTCAAGTCATCAATTTCTTCTGGTTTGACCATGATTCGAACTTCACGACCCGCTTGGATTGCGAAGGACTTCTCAACACCATCGTATGATTCTGAAATCTCTTCAAGCTTCTCTAAACGCTTAATATAGTTCTCAAGGGTCTCACTTCTAGCTCCCGGTCTAGCTGCTGATAACGCGTCTGCTGCAGCAACTAAAACAGAAATAATTGAAGTAGGTTCCTCATCACCATGGTGAGAAGCAATTGCATTAATTACTGTATCATTCTCTTTATATTTCGTTGCTAGTTCAACACCAATCTCAACGTGACTTCCTTCTACTTCATGGTCTACTGCTTTACCAAGGTCATGAAGCAAGCCAGCCCTACGAGCAAGTGTCTCATCTTCTCCTAGTTCTGCAGCTAGAAGACCAGATAGATACGCAACTTCCATTGAGTGTTTCAACACATTTTGACCATAACTTGTACGATATTTCAATCGACCTAAGATTTTCACTAAATCAGGATGCAGACCGTGAACTCCTACTTCAAATGTAGTTTGCTCACCAACCTCACGAATGTATTCATCAACTTCCCTACGTGATTTTTCAACCATCTCTTCTATACGTGCAGGGTGAATACGTCCATCTTGGACAAGTTTCTCAAGAGCTATACGAGCTGTCTCTCTTCTAATCGGATCAAATCCAGAAAGAATAACAGCTTCTGGTGTATCATCTATGATAAGATCAATCCCAGTTAATGTTTCAAGGGTACGAATGTTTCGACCCTCACGTCCAATGATACGGCCTTTCATTTCATCGTTAGGTAAGTTTACAACGGAAACCGTCGTTTCTGCAACATGATCAGCAGCACAACGTTGAAGGGCAAGAGAAAGAATATTTTTCGCTTTCTTATCTGCTTCTTCTTTGGCACGATTTTCTGCTTCTTTAATCATGAGAGCTGATTCGTGTGAAACCTCTTGTTCTACACGTTCTAGGATAACTTGTTTTGCCTGGTCTGTGGTGTAACCAGAAATGCGTTCAAGCTCGGATTGTTGCTGCTCTCTCATTTCTTCCACTTTGCTTTCCGTTTCTTCAATTTGTTGTTGTTTTTCCGTTAGTGATTCTTCTTTCTTCTCTAACATAAGTTCACGCTTATCTAGCGTCTCACTTTTTCGATCCAAATTTTCCTCTTTTTGCATCAAACGGCTTTCTTGTTTCTGAAGCTCCGCACGACGTTCACGAATTTCATTTTCAGCTTCTTGACGAAAAGTATGATTTTCTTCTTTTGCTTCCAAAAGGGCTTCTTTCTTTGCAGCTTCTGCATTACGGTGCCCTTCATCAACAATCTGTTTCGCCAATTCTTCTGCACTTGAAATCTTCGCCTCTGCGATGGATTTCCGAATCAGATAACCAACAACAATACCGACGAGGGCAAGCAAAATGGAGATGATGATTTCAATAACTCCCATACGTTCACCTCCTCTTGCTATTTACTTGTACTATACATGTGTGTCGGCATGTACTTAGATGTTCCATTTTCATTTTCATTGTTAAATAGTCAAAACATTTTGTATAAAGTTAAAAAATGAAAATTATACATACTAATTTTAAGCTTGAGTATAAGTATTGTCAAGGAATGGTCAAATTTAAACCCCCACCAAATCAATTTTGGAGGGGGATATTCTTATACGTCTAACGTATTTTTGTTTTCATCTTCACTTTCTTCCGGCTGTTCAAACATACCGTAATGTTGACGAACTTTGGTATGAAGTTCTTTAAATACTTCTATATTTTCTTTCAAGAATTGCTTTGCATTTTCACGTCCTTGCCCCATACGATCCCCATTATAGGAATACCAAGAACCACTTTTTGTAATCATTTCAAGATCAGTAGCAATATCAAGTAATTCGCCTTCTTTGGAAATACCTTCCCCGTACATAATATCTACTTCTGCTTGTTTAAACGGAGGTGCTACTTTGTTTTTAACAACTTTTAGCTTTGTTTTGTTTCCTACCATTTCATTTCCTTGTTTTAATGTCTCAGCACGACGAACCTCTAAACGGACAGAAGAGTAGAATTTCAAAGCACGGCCGCCTGGAGTAGTTTCAGGGCTACCAAACATTACGCCAACTTTTTCACGGATTTGGTTGATAAAGATAGCTGTTGTTTTGGATTTATTAATAGCCCCACCTAATTTACGGAGTGCTTGAGACATTAAACGAGCTTGAAGGCCAACGTGAGAATCTCCCATCTCTCCCTCAATCTCAGCCTTTGGTACTAAAGCAGCTACAGAGTCGATGACTACCATATCTACTGCTCCACTTCTTACCAACGCTTCGGCAATTTCTAGTGCCTGCTCCCCTGTATCAGGTTGGGATAAAAGAAGCTCTTCAATATCAACACCTAGTGCACGGGCATACACCGGATCAAGAGCATGCTCAGCATCTATAAACGCAGCTTGTCCACCTTGGCGTTGTGCTTCAGCAATAGCATGAAGAGCAACCGTTGTCTTACCAGAAGACTCTGGACCATAAATTTCTACTACGCGCCCACGTGGATAGCCGCCTACTCCTAAAGCTACATCCAAAGCTAAAGAACCACTAGGAACTGTGTTCACTTTCTGTTCTGCATGTTCTCCTAACTTCATGATGGAACCTTTTCCGAATTGCTTTTCTATTTGGCGCAACGCCATATCAAGCGCTTGTTTACGATCGCTCACATTGTTTCCCCCTTAAATTTAACTATATCTATCATAACTTGTTTTAAATCTTTTGCCAACAAAACACGAATAAATGTTCGCCATATTTACTCTATAAGCATAACTCATTTTTCATTAATTGACTAGAGAAAAATCTATTTTTCAAATCCTTTCTTCCTTTATTCTACTTTTTTAAAAAATGATATAAAAGTTCAAATCCTTTTTTTACACTTCGTTGACGAATCATTTCACGATCACCATTGAAGTGATATTTTTTACAAAATGGTTGTTGCTGATCTTTATAAATACCTATATAAACCGTTCCTGCTTCATGTCCTTCAAGAGGCTCAGGACCTGCCACACCTGTAAAACTTATACCTATTGTTGATTGAAGCTTATCAGCTACATTTACTGATAAAGTTAGAGCGCATGCTTCACTAACGCTTCCATATTCATCCAGGATTAATGGAGGTACTTCTAGCACTTGTTCCTTTACAGCAGGGGAATAGCAAACAATCCCACCTTTACAAATAGAAGATGCCCCCTTCAAGGATATTAAGTTATCAACAAACCTACCTCCTGTTAAGCTTTCAGCAGAAGCTACCACTTCATTATTTTCCTTTAATAATTGAAATACTTTTTCTTGAATCGTGTCGTGATCTTTCCCGTAACAATATTCCCCTACTCGACTCATAATCTCATCTTCCGTTTCTTGAATAATCGCTTTAGCCTCCTCTTTCGATGAGGCTTTCGCAGTCAATCGTAACGCATTCTCCCCATCCCCAGCTAAAGGGGCAATTGTTGGGTTGCTTTGATTTTGAATTAAGTCTTGTAGGTCATGCTCTAACTGTGACTCTCCAATACCGATGAATTTTAACATGCGGGAGAAAATAGTGTGCTCAGGGACCAATTTTTCTTGAATAAACGGAAACCCATTTTCTTCCATTATCGCTTTCATTTCTCTAGGAACACCAGGGAGAAACACCCATGTTGTATTTTCCTTATGGAGTGCAAAACCAGGCGCCATTCCTACTGAATTATATAAGAGTTTCGCTCCCTCTAGTAACCTTGCTTGTTTTCGGTTGTTAGGTGTCATTATTTGATTGTTTGCATCATAATACTCCTGTATTTCCTTCAAGGCTTCTTCATCTTCATAAATAGGTGCCTTCAAAATAGTAGAAGCTACTTCTCTCGTAACATCATCATCTGTAGGACCTAATCCTCCAGTTACAATCACCAAATCAGAACGCTCATGTGCCTGCTTAAATTGATGGGATAATCGATCCTCATTATCTCCGACGACAACATGATAAAATACATTAATCCCCATGCTCGCAAGTCGATCAGATAACCATTGTGCATTCGAATTAACAATCTGGCCTAACAATAGCTCAGTACCAACGGAAATAATTTCTGCATTCAACTCATTTTTCATTATTTAGACCCCCTCATGACATGCCAGTTTTTCATGAAATACTCTACTCCCGAAATGACGGTTATTATCATAGCAGCATATAAAGATAATGTTGCAAATGGAAATGACACATACGAAAACGGAAAGTTGTGTAGTAAAAGTGCAGAAGTTGCGACAATTTGAATGGTGGTTTTTAGTTTACCCATTTGACTTGCTGCTAGCACAATTCCTTCTCCTACGGCTACAAGACGTAATCCTGTAACTGCGAATTCACGGCTAATGATCAAGATAACAATCCATGCTGGTGCTGCGCCTAATTCCACAAGTGAAATCAAAGCTGCAGATACCAACAACTTATCTGCTAAAGGATCTAAGAACTTCCCAAGATTCGTCACTAAGTTAAAACGTCTAGCATAATATCCATCTACCCAATCTGTAGTAGAGGCAATTATAAATAATAAAGCTGCTGTTAAATGAGAGATGGGTAATGATTGTCCTCCAATATCATAGGCTCCCCAATTAAGAGGGACGGATAAAAGAATAATAATAATTGGAATTAAAAAGATTCTAGAGATTGTAATCCGATTTGGAATGTTCATTTTCGTGTCATCCTTTACATTAATATTTCGTCTTCTTGAAGTCAAAAGAGCCACCTTATACAGATGACTCTTTCGTTGTGTTTATTCTTCTGATTTCTTCACGTTAATCCATATTTTTTGAAAGACATATTCATTAGGATCAACAGGGTACTCTAGTTTTTCTCCATTAACTTTTATGTTTAAGCTTGGAGCTGATCCGACTTTGATATAAACTCGATCTTCACTAGATAAATCAAACTCCTGTGGTGAATTAGAAGGGGATACATTTTGAGCAAAATATGTTTTACCTTTCCCATTTTCAACTTGAAGATAACTCTTCGCTTGCGCACCACCAGTAGATTCAAAAGTTATCTTAACGTTTTCAGCATTTGTTAATTCAAACGTAGACTGAGGAGTAGAACCACTCCCTTTTTCTACTAGTTCTAATGAGCTAGTAGGAGTTTCTTCTTCTTGTTCCGCTTCTTCTTTGGTATCTTCTGATTCATTTTTGTTCTGCTTATCTTTATCTGACTGTTTTTCCTGGTTATTTTCGTCTTCACTATTCTGGTTATCAGTAGAAGATTCATCGTTAGAACCATCTTCGCTACTACTTTCACTATCACTCTTCTGATAAGATACTTCATCCCCGGCTTCTTGTTCGTCAATAGTTCCACTCTGCTCATTACCTGTTAAGGCTTTTTGAGTAAATACGTAGGCTACAACTACAATACCGATAATCATTAAGGCAATAATGAATTTTGGGAAAAAGGACATGACAGCTGACCCTTTGTTAGAAGCTTCATCCTTGTGACGTTGCAACCTCGTGTATTGCACATATTCTTCCTCACTAGACGAAGGTAATTCGCCTTTATGCTCTTCCATTAAAGCTTCAGGATCTAAACCTACTGCTTCCGCATATTGCTTTATAAAGGCTCGGGTATAAAATTTACCTGGCATGATTCCAAAGTTACCTTTTTCAATTGCTTGAAGGTACCTAGTTTGAATCTTAGTCTCTTTTTGGATATCTTCCAATGATAAATTTTTGGCTTCCCGTGCTTCTTTTAATCGAGACCCTATTTCCATTTTTTAACACCATCCATTTTAAAAGTCAAACATGGAAAAGCCCTCATCTTGTTCGAATTCTGGCTTGTCAACTGTTTCGTAAGTTATTTCTTCATCATCACTATTGCGCAATTCAATAATATAATCAAAGTCATCTAATTTGTATTCAGTGGTACGAACAAACATGTCTGGGTGTTCTACCACTTTTGTCGCCGGTAGTCTCATGATTTCTCTGACAAGTTGCCAATGTCGCTCATTTGCCCTCTTTGTGGACACGATACCATCTAATATATAGAGAGTATCAGGAGAATACTCATCTTCGATTAATTGACTTCGAATGGTCTGCTTTAATAATGTACTAGACACGAACAACCATCGTTTGTTCGCAGAAACGCTTGCTGCTACAATAGATTCTGTTTTTCCTACCCGAGGCATTCCACGTATCCCGATTAATTTATGACCTTCTTTCTTAAATAACTCTGCCATAAAATCAACAAGTAAACCTAAATCCTCGCGAACAAATCGAAAGGTCTTTTTGTCATCAATATCACTATGTATATATCGACCATGTCGAACGGCTAAACGATCCCTAAGTTTAGGGCGTCGAAATTTAGTAAGACTTATGGTTTCCATCGTTACTAGTATCGATTTCAACCGATTGATTTGCTCATCATTCTTGCATAACAATAGCATACCTCTTCTAGAATCTTCCACTCCATTGATTGTTACAATATTGATGGAAAGCATCCCTAGTAAAGAGGAAATATCCCCTAACAATCCAGGACGGTTGTTCTGGATTTCGTATTCTAGATACCATTCCTTTCTATCCATATCACAACTCCTTTCTCTGTAAACAGGTGCGAAGGTAAAGGAAAATTTGAATACATACTATTACCATAATAAATGATTTTTATTTATTATAAAAGGACAATATCAGGGTTTGTACAACGAATTTCCAAAAAATTTAATTTTCATCTCCATCACTTTATAAGCACATACCCTAAAAGCAGTCTATAAAAACAATGCTTTCGTATCTATTGATTAGTTTGATCCATTTTAACCCCATTATCTTGAAAACTTGGGTTCCAGATAAATACCTTTATTAGGCGGGATATTTCCGATACGTTAATATGGAATAAAGGTGGCCGTGGAACAGCTCGCATCCTGCCGTCCCTACACGATGTAGGGTCGTTCGACGTTGCCACACGATGTGACGATTTTAGTCGAACCTCCCCTTAATCATTCTACCTTCGTGGAAAACACCCTCAGGGGGATCTTGCCTACCTCTTTCTCCGGCGGGAGTCTCCTTGTTCCCTGGCCACCTCCCGCGATGTTGAGATGAACGGAAACATGGGCCGGGAAATTGGGGCGGTCGCTCCTATATTCAGAAATCGCTCCAATTTCCGAAAACTCGCTCGCAACGGCCTCCAGCTAGGCTGGCGTCAACCGCATTTCTGTTCGCATACCCCGGTTGCTCCGAAATGTAAAAAGATGATCGCAAATTTGAAATGTTGCTCGGAAATCGGAAAAGCTGCTCCGAAACTTGAAATGTTGCTCGCAACCTCCCGCCAGCGTCCGCTCTAGCCCCGCTGAAGCACAGCACCACACCCCCAAAACAGCGGTCGAAAAAGTCGCTCTGAAATGGGCAAGAATCGCTCCAAAAATCCAATTCTTGCCCCTATATTCTCGCTCCGAAGGCAGGAAAATTCGCTCCAGAGCCCATGTTTTTATCGCAGTTTGAAAAACGGATATGTCGAGAACACAGGAATATGAGCTAATTTCCAGGCCCATCTTTTCTCCCACTTAACACAACGGAAACACCAACCAAACTATCTCGATATCAAGTCTTCAAGATATGCCTCTAATGTTGAATAAACTTCCTTAAAGCTTAAAGTATAAAAAAACAAAAAAACAAGAGGGTGGGACCCTCTTGTTTATTTTGTGCCTTCGTTTTGGACCAATTTAACCATCATGTTAGCAATCATGTGCTGCTCTTCTTCAGAAGCAACATTCCATAAATCCCGAAGGACAGCTTCTTGATCGTTTTTAGCATCAACCTGCGTTGATAAGTACTCTCCTACTTCATAGGCAAGGTTCGAAACAGTTTTGTCATTCATTCCGTCTCCTTGAGCTTGATGAAGACGATCTCCCAAAAAGTCTTTCCAGGATTCAAAGTTATCTAATACAGACATTTGATTTCCTCCTTATTGAACAACTTACAATGTTATCTTTTGATAGGTTGTTATCTTTTATACATCAATAAGGAAAACTTTTGAGGTTAACCGCTCCATGCCCCATTTACATTAATGAGCTGACCTTGAATATAGGAAGCGTCGCTCGACGTTAAAAAACTAACGAGTGCCGCTACTTCCCCTGGTGTACCAAATCTTCCTAAAGGAATTTCTTCCTGGATAAGGTCTTGATCTTCACCCTGAATATGGCTATTCATTTTAGTATCAATAAATCCAGGACGAATGCCATTAACATGAATCCCAGATGGTGCTACTTCTTTAGCAAGAGATTTCACAAAGCTATCTTGAGCACCTTTTACGGAAGAATAAATCACTTCACAACTTGCGCCAACTTCTCCCCAAATAGAAGAAACCAGTACTATGTGGCCAGATTTCCTGCTAATCATAGAAGGAAGCAAATGCTTTGTTACAACCCATGGGGTTTTTACATGCAAATGGTACATTTCATCCATTTCTTTACTTTCTACATCTTGGTACATTTTAACAAGATTCTTTCCACCTGCAAAAATGACTACATCAATATGAAAAGGAAGTTTTCCACAAAACTCGTCGATTCCATTTGACGTACTTAAATCTGCTTGAATGGATTGTAATATTGTTTGCGGTGGTAACTCTTCATTCAAATCTGCAATGGCTTGCTCATTATGTTGGTAGTGAAGAATTAAGTTGTATTCTTTTTCTGAAAATTGTTTGGCAATGGCTTTTCCAATCGAACCGCTAGCTCCAACAATCAAACAAACATGTTGCATACCCTTACTCCTTATTCCTCTACTGGACGAATTTCACAAATAGCAATTCGTTCTTCATCAATCCATTCTTGTAAGTGGTCAATGACATCTTGTTTGGTTAACTGCTCGATAACAGGAAGCACCTCAAATAAATCTAATCCTAAATGGCGATAATGCACGAATGTAGTTGCAATAAATTCTAACGAATTCATAGAACGAAGAAATTGCCCGATTCGCTTCTTTTTCATGCGCTCGAATTCTTCATCTGTTAAAGAACGTTTCTTCAATTCATGAAGCATTTCTTTAACTCTAGTTTGGAATTTCTCTGGTTCACGTGTATTACCACCTAAAATAGTAAAACCGAACGTTTTATCTAAATGAGATTCAAATGAAAAACTGTCGTCAATCAAATCTTCTTTATATAGCTTCTCGTAAAATTCTCCACTTTTAGAGAAGAAGTGGTCTAATACCATACTTTTTATCATATCGGTTTTCAAGAAATTCTCTGAAGTTAGATGCTCTGTGTCCTCTTTCACACCAACCATGCATTTTGCTAAAGAAACAGGCATTTCTATAACTTTATGTTTTTCTGCAACTGTCTTAGGTTCTTCAGGATAAGACCGCTTAATGTCATCTTCTGGGGTAAACTCCTTATCGTTTTGATTTTCTTCAATTAGCTTCATCATGTGATCAGGATCAAAGTTCCCAGCCATAAAGAAGGTCATGTTGGAAGGATGATAAAACGTGTGATAGCACGTATATAGATCTTCTTTTGTAATATCTTGGATAGAATCAACCGTACCAGCGATATCTATTTTAACTGGATGATTCTCAAATAAGCTCTGGATTGTACCAAAGAAAGATCTCCAATCAGGTTGATCATCATACATTCTTATTTCTTGAGAGATAATTCCTTTTTCTTTTTCAACAGATTCATCCGAAAAGTAAGGATCCTGCACAAAATCAAGTAAGGTCTTTACATTCTCATCGATATTACTCGTCCCGGAGAATAAATAGGCAGTACTAGTGAACGATGTAAAGGCATTTGCTGATGCACCTTGCTTAGTAAAGTCATGGAAAACATCCCTATCTTCCTTTTCAAACAACTTATGCTCCAAGAAGTGAGCAATCCCCTCTGGAACGCTTACTTGTTCGTTTTCTCCGAGTGGAGTAAATGTTTGATCGATGGAACCATACTCTGTTGTAAAAATGGAGAATGTCTTGGCCATTTCTTGTTTTGGTAAAAGGAAGACCTCTAATCCGTTGTCTAATTTCTTCGTATATAATGTTTCTTGAATTTGGTCATATTGTTTTTTATTCATGATCGTCCCCTCCCTCTTGTTTCGTCAGGAAGTACGTAGTATCTAGCTGAATTTTTTCAGCAACTCTTAATACATCCTCTTTTGTTACTTTCTTGACTTCCTCTATCATTTGATCTGGGTTAATGGATGCACCAGATATCACTTGATGGTAAAGCACTTCAATTAAACCATGCTGATTATCCATTGTTTCTAGTAATTGATTCACAATTAGACTTTTCGTTTCAGCAACTTCTTCCTCTTCAAAGTCACCTTTTTTCATAGCGTCCATTTGCTTCATAATAATGTCTTTTGCTTGATTATAGTCATTTGGATCAATCCCACTGAAGACGAGCAATAAACCTTTATGACTCTCAAATCTAGATGCTGCATAGTAGGCAAGACTATGTTTTTCACGCACATTCATAAACAATTTAGAGGAAGGGAAGCCTCCAAATAATCCATTGAACACTTGCAAGGCATAATAGTCATCATCGCCGAACTGGATACTTGTACGATATCCTAAATGTAATTTCCCCTGTTGGATATTTTGTTTTTCAACAATTTCTTTTGGCTCTTCAGGACCTTGTTGCTTGCCAGACTGAACTTTTGCATTTGGAAGCGCGTCTTTTCTTGAAAAGCTCTCTTGAACAACAGACTCTACTTCTGCTTCATCGAATTGACCTAAAATATAAACGTCCATTTTATCTTTATTAAGCATATGTTGATAGTACTCGTAAAGACTTGTACTTGTAATACTTGAGAGATCCTCTTCATATCCGTGGACATGAAAACGATATGCCTCATTTTCACACATCTCATCTAACAAACGAGTATTAGCGTAGCTCATTTTATCATCTTTCAATGAACGGATTTTTTGAGTTAAGGTTTGTTTTTCACGATCGATTACGTTCTCTTCTAGTCCACCATTGTCAACCTTAGGATGAAAGATAATTTCCTCCATCATTTTCATGCCTTTTTTCAATAAGTCCGTTTGATTAGATAGAAATGCGTCATTCGCAACTTCCATTCGGAACGTCATGACATGATGTTCCCCTTTTTTGGAAGCATCTACACTAAGAACCGCTCCGTATAATTCGTCTAGAGCTGTACGAAATGAGCGTGCAGTAGGGTATTGCTCAGTTGCTTGTTGTAGTACATAAGGTAGCAATGCCCTTTTTGTTATGGAATCTCTTTCAAGTGGTGCTTTAAATTTCACAGCAATTGTATTTGTTTTATATTTATTACTTGGTATGATATGTAAATCATATCCTTGTCCTTCATATTTCTTTTCCATCACACGTGACATTCCTTTTCCTCCTTCAAATCACATACTCCTTTTACCATAGCATTTCTTAAAAGAAGAAAAACTATCCAATTAAATATGTATCTTTCCATTGTATCGTTTTTTTCCGTTATATGCGAATTATAGATAATCTACTTCTTTTTTAACTTATTCCACGATTAGCTTTAAATTCCTTTTATCTGCTCAAAAAAAAGATACCCTAATTTATTATTTAGGATATCCCTTCTTATCTATCTTGACCTAACGACTCCCTTTAATATAAGGAGTCCCAATTGCTTTAGGTGCATCTGCTCTACCAATAAATCCTGCTAGCGCTAAAATTGTTAATACGTATGGGGCTATGAGTAAATACACTTGTGGTACATTTTGAAGAAATGGTATGGTACTACTTACTACGCTTAAACTTTGGGCAAAACCAAAAAATAGTCCTGCTCCCATAGCTCCTAGAGGATGCCATTTCCCAAAAATCATTGCTGCCAGAGCCATAAATCCTTGGCCACTAATTGTTGCATGAGAGAAGTTCATGGCAATCGTTAAGGCGTAAACAGCCCCACCTAGGCCTCCAAATGCTCCCGATAAAATAACACCTGTATAGCGCATACGACTCACGTTAATACCATTCGTATCTGAAGCCATTGGGTGTTCACCAACCGAACGTAATCGTAGACCAAACGGGGTTTTAAAAATGACAAACCAAACTAAAAATGCTAATAGGATGGCAATATAAGATGTTTTATATCCCGTAAAGAACATAGGTCCAATTATTGGTATGTCGCTCAGGAACAATATCTCTGTAGTATAAAAAGGTACTTCAACCATATCTGTTTGACCTTTCCCATACCATTGATTTACTAGAAATAGAGACACACCAAGTGCAAGGAAATTTAAAGCTACACCACTAACCACTTGATCAGAACGAAAAGAAACAGAGGCTACTGCGTGTACCATGGAAAATATGGCTGAAACAATCATAGCTATCAATATAGCTATCCAAGGAGTTAAATTCCCAAATTGAATGAAACTCAGCAAGCTTAAAAAACCAGGTGCAGATTGATCAAACCACACATCCAAACGTTGTAGAGGTCCAGCCAGAGTTAAGTTTGATACAATCGCAACAAAGGCACCCATAACCATAAGCCCTTCTAAACCAATATTAACTACCCCAGAACGCTCACTAAACACACCACCAAGTGCTGTGAAGATAAGAGGGGCGGCAAAGAATATAGCAGCAGGGATTATGGACTGTAAAATATCAATAATACCCATTTTATTTCCCCTCCTTTTTCGAACGAAGTAAGAACCAGCGGATAATGTAACTGGAAGCAACAAAGAAAATAATTAGCGCAACGACAATATCAACAAGCTCTTTTGGTACCCCGGCAGAGGGCATATTCAGCGCACCAACTTTTAACGTTCCAAATAGAAATGCACCAAGTACCGAACCTAGAGCCGTATTACCACCTAACAACGCAACGGCGATCCCATCAAAACCTATATTCGTAAACCCTGAATTCACTGACATGAACTGAAAGGTACCTAAGCCTTGCATTGCTCCTGCTACACCAGCAAATGCACCTGAAATGACAAAACTCAACACGATATTTCGATCTACGTTCATTCCGGCGTATTTTGAAGCACTTTGATTAAAACCAACTGAGCGTAGTTCATATCCTTTGGTTGTCTTCTCTAAAATAAACCACATTAGGAAGGCACCGATTAATGCAATGAGGAAACCGTAATGCAGCCTAGAAAATGTGAGTTGAGTTAACCACTCTGAAGCTAGCGAAGCAGTATCTGCTACTTTTTCTGTTTTATCTTCATTATCCGTAATAACAGATCTTATCAAGGCATTACATGTATATAATGCGATATAATTCATCATTATAGATACGATTACCTCATGAACTCTAAATTTTGCTTTGAGAAATCCGGGTACAAAGCCCCACAATCCGCCGGCTACAGCTGCAGCCAAAATAGCAAGGGGTAGATGTAGAATCATCGGTAAATCTATACCAACTCCTACCCAGACTGCAGCGAGCCAACCAACAAATACTTGACCTTCAACACCAATGTTAAATAGGCCTGTCCGAAAAGCAAATGCTACAGCTACCCCAGAAAGAATGTAGGGTGTAACTTTTACAATTGTTTCCCCAGTAAAGTAAAGATCCCCAAATGCTCCATTCCATAAAGCTGCGTATCCACTAATAGGATTATACCCAAAAAGCAACATAATGATGGCTCCAGCAATCAATCCTAAAATAACGGAGATCACAGGGATAACAATGTTATAAAATCGACTAGCAAACATTACTGCTCACCTTCTTTCTGTTTCTGACTACCTGCCATAAGAAGGCCAAGCTCTTGTTCTGTCGTTTCCTCAGGTTTAACATTCGAAACAATGTGGCCATCAAACATGACTGCGATCCTGTCACTGACATTCATAATTTCATCCAACTCAAATGATAACAACAACACCGCTTTACCTTGGTCTCTCGCTTCAATCAATTTCTTATGAATAAATTCAATGGCTCCAACATCGAGACCTCTTGTAGGCTGAGCTGCAATAAGTAGGTCTGGTACCCTGTCCATTTCCCTACCGATAATTGCTTTTTGTTGATTCCCGCCTGACAACGCTCGAGCTAATGTATATTCGCTTGGAGTTCTTACATCATATTCATCTATTAAACTTTTTGCTTTTTTATAGATTTCTTTATAATTCAAAATACCATTCTTGGAATACGGTTCCTTATAATACGTTTGCAGCACCATGTTCTCACCGATTGGAAAGTCTAGCACCAAACCAAACTTATGGCGATCTTGCGGAATATGAGATACTCCTGATTCTGTAACATTACGTGGTGACAGATTCGTAATATCATTTCCTTTTAAAGAGATGGATCCAGCTTCTGACTTTCTAAGACCTGCTATAGCTTCAATGAGTTCACTTTGGCCATTTCCATCTACACCAGCAATTCCCACGATTTCTCCAGCCTTCACATCTAAATCCAAGTTTTTCACCATTTCTACGCCTCGAACGTCTTTCACCTTTAGATTGCGTATATGTAAAATATCTTCTTTTGGATGGGCTGCTTCTTTTTCTGTGGTGAAATTTACTTCACGCCCTACCATTAATGAAGCAAGCTCATTTGTTGTTGTCTCTGAAACATTAACCGTACCGATGCCCTCGCCTTTACGAATTACAGTACATCGGTCGCATACTTCCATGATTTCTTTTAGTTTATGAGTAATGAGAATAATAGATTTCCCCTCATTAATGAGGGTACGCATAATTTGAATCAGTTCATGAATTTCTTGAGGAGTTAATACAGCAGTAGGCTCATCAAAAATGAGAATATCAGCTCCACGATAAAGAGTCTTTAATATTTCCACTCTTTGCTGCATCCCTACAGAAATATCTTGGATTTTGGCAGTCGGATCAACACGCAGTCCATATCGTTCAGAAATACTCTGGACCTCTCTTTCTGCCTTTTTCAGATCAACTTTACTTCCTTTTTTAGGTTCCATTCCTAAGATAATATTTTCTGTTACGGTAAACGTATCCACTAGCATAAAGTGTTGGTGAACCATACCTATCCCTAGTTGATTCGCAACATTCGGATCTGTTATGTTAACTGGTTCCCCTTTCACTTTGATCTCACCTTTTTCCGGCTGGTATAGACCAAATAATACATTCATTAAAGTTGATTTCCCTGCACCATTTTCTCCTAATAGAGCATGAATCTCACCTGGCTTCACTTGTAATGTGATGTTGTCATTGGCAACGATACCTGGGAATTCCTTACGAATGTTTAACATTTCAATAACGTATTCCATCACTATCTCACTCCTTACTCCCTAAGTCGAACTACCTAAAACATCTTCTGCTTTTCCTCACTAAAAATCACCAAATGAAAAGTCCCCTTATTAAATCTCTTCATTTGCTGATTTCAGGTAGAAGAAAAGAAAAAGGCTAGACGAGCTAGCCTTTTTTCATCCAAACAGTGACAAGATTTTATAATGAATCTAGATATGTCTTCAATTCATCACGAGTGCTTGGAACTTCAATGTCGCCATTGGTAATCTTTTGCTTCCACTCATTAACAGAATTACTAATCTCTTCGGTATAAGCTGCTTCGTTAGTTGCTGCTACACTAATCGCATCATCATCAAGACCATATTTGATAACACCAGATTGGAAGTTTCCATTCATAGCTTTTGTAGAAAGGTCTTGAACAGCAATGTCTACACGTTTAACCATGGAGGTCAGCGTAACGTTATTATCACCGATTTGACCTTCTTCATATTGGTCACGGTCTACACCGATAACCCATACATTTGCTTCTGGGTCACTCTTTTTAATATCTTTAGCCTGAGCAAACACACCATTTCCTGTCGCTCCAGAAGCATGGTAAATAACATCAGCACCCTGCTTATACATATTACTTGCAATTAATTTACCTTTGTCTGCTTTATCAAAACCACCAGCATATTGAACTTCAATTTCAATATCTTTATTTACAGATTTGACACCTGCACGGAAACCACTTTCAAACTTTTTGATTAAGTCACTTTCTGTTCCGCCAACGAATCCAACTTTGTTTGACTCAGTTTTCATAGCAGCTGCTACACCAACAAGGAATGATCCTTGATGCTCTTTAAATGTAATACTTGCAACATTATCTCCTTCAACCACACTATCTACTATTGCAAAATGGCGATCAGGATAGCGTTCAGATACTTGAGAAATAGCATCATTTAATTTGTATCCAATTCCAAAAATAAGTTGATAATCATTTTTCACTAACCGAGTTAGGTTGTTTAAGTAATCAGCGTCTGATTCGGATTGAGCGTAGTCATATCCACCTTGTCCTTTTTCCATACCATTGTTGCTTCCAAATTCTTTTAGTCCTTCCCATGCAGATTGGTTAAAGGACTTGTCATCTACTCCACCAACATCTGTAACCATTGCTACGCTAAAATCACTATTTCCTTCAGAATCTGCACTACCTTCAGATTCTTCCTTACTGGAATCAGAATTATCGGATTGATCTTCTGACCCTCCCTCATCACTTCCACTAGTCGTGTCATCAGAAGAGCCACAAGCTCCTAATACTAGACCAATTGTAAGTAATAAAGCAAAAATCATAAGAAAACGACGTTGTTTCAAATTGATTACCCCCTATGCTTAATTAAATGAATCCAAACACCAAACTCTTTCATGAACATGCTTCACCGTTTGTAAACCACCTCCTTAAAGTTTCGCAAAAATTTTGAAAGCCTTTTCATATTGCTAGAAAAATTTTATAATCTTTTTCGTAATACGTGGAATCCGAATTTATCAGCTCTAAAATAATTACTAGAATACAATATAGGCTCGTCATCTTCTGTGTAATGCATCTGTTTCAGCAACAACATAGATTGACCAGGTTCACAGTTTAAAATAGAGGATATTCTCTCCTGAAATCCAACGGGTTCTATAAACGTGACTGCATATGTGATTCTTTTTTCACTATATTCTTCAAGTAGGTTAAATAGAGAGCCTTCCTTGTGCAAGTACTCCATTGGAAGAAGGTGTTTTGGTATTTTATCCACACAATAAACGACTGGATCACCATCAGCACTTCGAACCCGTTCAATTTTTGCTAATGTTCCGACATTTATTGGATGAAATTTTTTAGTTTCTTCTTCTGTAGGTTCCACAATTTCAGTAGATAAATATTGACTAGATGGAACCATTCCTGCACGTGCAATCATATCCGTCACACTAAAAAGTTCTTCTATACCAGATGAGAAAACTGGTTTTGCATTAACAAATGTACCTACCCCATGTCTACGTGTTACAACATTTTCTTCTTCAAGTAATCTCAATGCTTCACGGAGTGTAGCTCTTGAAACCCCTAGTTGTTTAGATAATTCAAATTCAGATGGTAGTTTTTCTCGCTCTTTATAAAGTCCCGTATCAATGTCCTTTTTTATTTGATCTATTACTTGTAAATATAAATGTCTTGTGTCTGTTTTTATACTCATATTGTTCACTCCAGCTCTAGTCGATGTGAGAGATCTGACATCTGACGTTCGACTCATCTAGTTCGAAATTAATATAACACTTTTATCGACATAAATAAATAGAATTCTACTAATCTTATGAAATTAGACATAAATATTATTGGGAATTTTTAATTATTCTAGAGTCTTAGGTATGATTTAATAGTATTTATTAGTTACCTAAAACATTAATAAGCAATGATATGCTTCTAATACAACCCTATTCAAAATGAGATTACTCTAAAGCATATATAACTAATAGAAAAAAACAGCCTAAATTAGTATAATTTAGGCTGTTTTCTATACGTTTAACTTTTGTTTTTTAGGAAAAGCAGTTCTTAATCTGTAAGTTAAGAAGATTGTTCTTCGCTTTGTTTAGAAACTAATACATCTCTAGGTTTGCTGCCACCATATGGACCCACAATATTACGGTCCTCCATAGCATCAATTAATCTTGCCGCTCTTGTGTAGCCGATTCTAAACCTACGTTGTAGCATGGAAACGCTAGCACTTTGCATTTCAACAACAAGTTGAACAGCATCGTCATAAAGGTCATCATCCACTTCTTCTGTCTTTTCTGGTTCTTCATCTGGAATCATTTCTTCTTGATATTGAGCTTTTTGCTGTTCTACACAATGATCTACGATACGTTCCACTTCCTCATCAGATAAGAAAGCACCTTGAACACGAGTTGGTTTAGAAGAACCAACTGGTATGAATAACATATCCCCTCTTCCAAGTAGCTTTTCTGCGCCACCTGTATCTAATATTGTCCTTGAATCGGTTGCTGAAGATACGCTAAATGCAATCCTAGACGGAATATTAGCTTTAATTACACCTGTAATGACATCAACAGAAGGTCTTTGGGTCGCAATAATCAAATGGATCCCTGCTGCTCTGGCCATTTGTGCTAAACGTGTAATAGCATCCTCCACATCGTTGGAAGCAACCATCATCAAATCTGCAAGTTCATCTACTAATACTACTATATAAGGTAATTGAGGCTGACTATCATTATTTTCATGGTTATATTTTTTCACATATTCATTATAGCCTTCAATATTTCTTGTACCCGTATCAGAGAACAATTCGTACCTTCGTTCCATCTCATCAACCACTTTTTTTAAGGCACGGGAAGCTTTTTTCGGGTCCGTAACAACCGGACTTAGTAAATGCGGAATTCCGTTGTACATATTTAACTCCACTTTTTTGGGGTCAATCATCATCATCTTTACTTCATGAGGTTTGGCTCTCATGAGAATACTTGTGATAATTCCGTTGATACACACACTTTTACCGCTACCGGTAGCACCAGCAACAAGCATGTGAGGCATTTTATTTAATTCAGATACAACAGACTCCCCTGCGATATCTCGACCTAGTGCAAATAATAATTTAGAGCTTGTATTTTTAGTATGTGATTCTAGTACCTCTCGTAAAGAAACTGTGGCGATTTCTTGATTAGGTACTTCAATACCTACTGCTGATTTACCAGGGATAGGAGCCTCAATACGAATATCTTTAGCTGCCAAGGCAAGAGCTAGGTCGTCGTGTAAGTTAACAATTTTACTTACCTTTACCCCTACATCCGGATACACTTCATATTTCGTTACAGATGGTCCGACGTGAACTTTTGTCACTTTAGCCTTCACTCCAAAGCTATGGAACGTTTGTTCAAGTTTCTTTACAGTAGCTTGAATTTTTGAACGCTCTTGTTGTTGTGCATTATGAGTTGGCTCGGCTAATAAATCCATCGAAGGTAACTTGTAATCAAAATTTTCAATCTCCGTTAATGGAAGAGATTGTGATAATTGATTATCTTCAGTTGAATCTTGATCTTGTGTCTGAGATTCCGTTACTACAGATCCTTGTACACTTTCATCCGGCTTAGAATCGTTATTTGATTTAGATTGGTTACCATATGCCACATCAGTAAAGTCCTGAATAATAGGCTCTTCATCGTTTTCTCCCCCCACCGAATAGGAGGTTTCTTGCTCGTCAGAATGTTGCTCTTTTGAAAAAGCTTGAGATTCTTCTTTTTGCTTCTTTTTTTCTGCTTTTTTCTCACTATAATCTTGTTGTTGATCTTTGATTTGTTCCCATTGCTTTTGGAAGAAGTCTCTCATCCGCTCTATTATTTTTTGCAAGAAGTTCCCTAATGAAATTTCCGTTAGAAACAGCACACCTACAATCATTGCAAAAAACGCTACGATTTTTGCTCCAGTAGGGGCAAATAAATAATAGGTGAACGCAAATAAGGAAGCGCCAATCATCCCACCTCCTAGATGGGTAGAAGGCAAGTCTCCAGCTAAATAGGCACCGTAATGGTTCCAAGTGGTCCTAAGAATAGAAGGCTCTACATTATCTCTCATAATTTCTTCAAAGCTTTGTACATGTGTAAGTAACAAAAGGGAAGCGAAAATGATATAGAATCCTATAAATCGTTTATGTAAGAAGGTAGGCCATTTACGTTGAATCATTAAATAAATTCCTACTATAGACAAAAAAACTGATACAATAAAATACCAAATCCCAAAGAAAAATTGAAATAAATGCTCCAAAGAGCTTGGTATTGCTCCACCAGCAATAGCACTCGCACCACTGCCAAATACAGCTAAAAACAGCAAGAAAAGACCTATAAGCTCAAACTTCACTTGATCTTTCATATGTGTTTGTTTTTTGTTATTTCCTTTTCGTTTCTTTTTCGCCATGATCTCACCTCTGCTCCCATTAGAGAAAGCAGCCCATACGGCTGCTCTCCAATTTATTATATCACAAGCACGAGGTTTATAAATACACTATCACTCCTGAAAATCTTGCATTGAGAGGATTGTACCAGGAATGAAATCTGTATCTAAATAGTCTTGAGGATCTGTGGAGATCAATTGAAGGATTTGAAAATTTCCATCATTCATTTTCTGTACCTTCATTGTTCTACCTTTAATCGAGACTATTTTGTTGTTTTCATAGCTAGATGGGTCATCCTCATAAATATCAAATTCACTTAAAGGTGTGTAATGAATCATTGAATCAGCCCTTCAGATTGTTGGTCTTTATTAGCGTCAATCATTCCTTTTAACTTCTTCATTGCGTGACTTACTCCACCTACTTCATTAATTAAGCCATACTTCACTGCATCATCACCAATTACATTTGTTCCTATGTCTCGTGTTAAATTTCCTTTTGCAAACATTAAATCCTTTAATTTCTCTTCATTAATATTAGAATGCGCTGTAACAAAGTCTAGTACTCGTTCTTGCATTTTCTCCATATACTCAAATGTTTGTGGAACACCAATTACTAATCCATTCATGCGAACAGGATGTATCGTCATTGTCGCTGTCTCTACAATAAACGAATAATCAGTAGCAACAGCAATTGGTACTCCAATAGAATGTCCCCCGCCAAGTACAATGGAGACACTAGGTTTTGAAAGAGATGCAATCATTTCTGATATTGCTAAACCTGCTTCTACATCTCCCCCTACTGTATTAAGTAAAACAATTAAGCCCTCTATTTTAGGGTTTTGTTCAATGGCAATAATTTGCGGAATAAGGTGCTCATACTTCGTTGTTTTATTCTTTGGTGGTAATTGAACATGTCCCTCTATTTGCCCAATGATAGGTAATATATGAATATTGGAGTCAGGTGCCTGCGCTACTTGACTTTGTCCTAGCTGTTGAATCTTTTGCATCAATGCCTTAGCCTGACTTTGGTCTTCTTGTCCTTCTTTATTCGGTTCTTCCTCATTTCTCATCTGAATCGCTCCTTTTACATAGCTTTAAGTGTAGTATGAACTATTTAACAAGAAGCATACTTAGAAAACAGAATGAAATTAGAGTAATAACAAGCTAAAAAGAGCTTCCCTTAAAGGGAAGCTCTAGACATTCACTTAACATAACAGTTGTGATAAGGTAGAACGTTGATCTGCTGTTAGTGGTAATAATGGTAATCGTACGCCACCTACATCGACACCTTTTAGCTGCAAGGCAGTTTTCACAGGTGAAGGTGAAGGAGCCATAAAGCAACCTTTCATGACAGGAAGTAACTGTTGATGAAGTTTAGATGCTTTAGCCGCATCACCATCTTCAACAGCTTGAAGCATCTCTTGCATTTCATTACCAATCACATGAGCAGATACAGAAACTATTCCTGCGGCACCAATTGAAAAGGAAGGTAACGTTAACGTATCTTCTCCACTATAAACAGAAAAGTCATCACTTGTTTTTGAAATCATTTCTGTCATTGCATCTAAATCGCCACCTGCATCTTTAACGGATACAATATTCTGAATTTCAGAAAGGCGAACAATTGTATCCACTTCCATCGTGACCACAGAACGTCCAGGTATGTTATAAAGCATAACGGGAAGTTTTGTTTCAGCTGCAATTGTTGAGAAATGTTGATAAAGGCCTTCTTGTGTAGGTTTATTGTAATACGGAGCCACTAACATGATTCCATCTACACCTGTTTGCTCTGCTTTTTTTGTTAATTCAATGGAAGCATGGGTATTGTTGCTACCAGTACCAGCAATAACTGGAATTCGTTTATCTACAATTTTCACAACATGATTTAATAAAGCAATTTTTTCTTCAGCGGTCAATGTTGGTGATTCCCCCGTAGTACCGGCTACTACAAGACCGTCCGAGCCATGTTCAATTAAATGTTGTAAAAGTTTAGTTGTTTTATCAAAATCTATATTTCCACCGTTATCAAACGGGGTAACCATAGCAGTGAGTACTCTACCAAAATTCATGGCATCCTACTCCTTTCTATATTTATTCTCCAAGTTCAAGTTCAAATGTTTTGTGTAAGGCATTAACGGTTTTCACTAGATCTTCATCTTTTATTAATACCCAAATTGTGGTGTGACTATCTGCAGATTGAAGAATTTGCACGCCCTCATTCGTTAACGTATGAACAATCTTCGCAGCAATACCAGGGACTCCTGTAATTCCTGCTCCAACCGTTGATACTTTTGCACAGTTATAAGAGATTTCAGGTTCGTAACCAATATCTTCCAGAATAGCTTTGGCTTTTTCTGTAAACATTCCTGGTATTGTGTAAACAACTCCCTTAGGAGATATGTTTATAAAGTCTACAGAGATACCAGCTTCTGCCATGGATTTAAACACTTCCGATTGCAATTGGTAGTCTTCATCCTTAGCATGGACTTTAATTTGTGAAACACCAGAAAGATGTGCTATCCCTGTTACGGGACGGTCTGGAATATCTTTTCCCTTTCCATCACTCCTGGAATTTGTGACAAGTGTCCCATAATCATCCTTGTAAGTTGAGCGTACTCGCATAGGAACTTTTGCTTGCATGGCAATTTCCACCGCTCGTGGATGAACAACTTTAGCTCCTTGATAGGCAAGATTCACAATCTCATTATAAGTCATGATAGCAAGTGGGCGTGCTGCTTCCACAAGGCGTGGATCTGCTGTCATAATCCCTTCGACATCGGTAAAAATATCGATGTATTCTGACTGTAAAGCTGCACCAAGAGCCGCTGCTGAAGTATCACTACCTCCACGACCTATTGTAGTGGTTTCCCCAGTGGCCGTTTGCCCCTGAAAACCTGCTACAACGACTACATCTGTTGACTGAAATTCTTCGAATATGCGGTCAGGATTCATTTCTTTAATCTTTGCTTCCGTAAAGTCATCACTAGTAACGAATCCAGCTTGTGCTCCTGTTAAAGCTTGCGAGCGGAGTCCCTCTTCATTCAGTTCGTTTGAAAAAACCACAGAAGAAATAACTTCTCCACAAGAAGTAAGTAAATCCTCCTCACGCTTGGAAACATGGTGATGTGGATACTGAATTAAATCTAGTAATGTATCGGTAGCATAAGGGTCACCTTTCCGGCCCATTGCTGACACTACCACCACAACTTTATATCCTTCTGTAACAGCATTTTTTACATGCGTAATTGCTTGTTTACGCCCTTCTTCGTTACGAACGGAGGTTCCTCCAAATTTTTGAACCAGAATCTTCATGCTGACACCTCATCGTTCATCTTTATTTCTTTTGTAACCATTCATTCTTAATAATACTTTCCGCAATCTGCACGGAGTTCCATGCAGCACCCTTAAGTAGATTATCAGAAACTACCCAAAGATGGAAACCATTTGGCTGATCTAAATCTTTACGGATACGACCAACAAAGACATCACGCTTACCTTCCGCATTTAATGGTGTTGGATACACTTGATTAGCAGGATCATCTTCTAGCGTTAACCCAGGTGCATTAGCTAATTCGCTCTGTAATTCTTCTACATTTACGTTTTCATCGTCAATTTCAATATATACGCTTTCTGCATGAGAAGTAAAGATAGGTAGACGCACACATGTTGCCGCAACATGCAACTCATCAGAATGCATAATCTTTTTTGTTTCATTAATCATTTTCATTTCTTCAAAGGTATATCCATTTTCTTCGAATTTATCAATTTGTGGAAGAGCATTAAAAGCAATTGGATAATGGTGTTCATCACCTTTTACTGGTAAAATCTCAGGTGTATGCGTTTCTTCCTTTAAAAATGCTTCACTTTGATTCCGTAATTCATCACTTGCTTCATTCCCTGCACCTGAAACAGCTTGATACGTGGATACAATGACACGCTTCAATCCGTATGCATGGCGAAGAGGTTCAAGTGCTGCCACCATTTGAATAGTGGAGCAGTTTGGATTGGCAATGATTCCTTGATGTTTTGCTATATCTACTTCATTCACCTCTGGTACCACTAGTGGTACGTTAGGGTCCATACGATATGCACTTGTATTGTCTACTACAACTGCTCCACGTTTAACCGCTTCTGGTGCAAGTTGTTTAGAAATCGATCCACCAGCAGAAAATAAAGCAATGTCTACGCCCTCAAAGCTTTCTGGAGTTGCTTCTTGTATTGTAATTTCTTTATCTTGAAAACGAACCGTTTTACCTGCGGATCGTTTTGATGATAATAACGTTAAGGTTTCAATAGGGAAGTTACGATCTTCTAATGTCTCAAGCATCTTTTGACCTACAGCCCCTGTTGCTCCAACGATTGCTACATGATAATTCTTTTGTTCAGCCATAATTGTTTCTCCCTTCTCCTCACGTTTGATTCTTTATATTAGTAAACCTCATTGTATCATATACTTAAAAAAACGTGATACCTTCAAGTCGCATTTTAGCTAGATCTTTCAATAATAACAGGCTGGATTTGTTTAAATTGAAGAGCTGCTTCAATGGTTTCAGGGATTTTCTCCATGTCAGCAACCATAGAATTTGGTTTCTTTACAATGTTATCTTGACCAAAAGGTACAAAGAAAATATTTTTGGTCGCCATCAAGCGCATAAGATTTTGACCATTCAGTCCTAAAATGTCATTCGAAGATACTGCTAAAACAACTGGATTTTGATTACGTAATGTTGCTTTAGCTGCCATCAACACGGGGGAGTCTGTTAATGCATTAGCCATTTTACTTAAGGAATTTCCGGTTAATGGAGCGATTACCATGCAATCTAAAGGCCGTTTTGGACCTAGTGGTTCTGCTTCAGGAATCGTACTTATTAATTTTTCTCCAGTAATTTCTTCAATCTTCTTTAAATGATCTGCTGCATCCCCAAAATATGTGTCCGTTTTTTGAACTGTATAGGAAACAACTGGTACAACAGTTGCACCTGCTTCCATTAACTTTTCCATTTGAGGGAATACTTCTGAATACGTACAATGAGACCCTGTCAGACCAAACCCAATCACTTTACCTTTTAAAGACATTACTCATTACCCCTTTCCCCTATTTCTTCAATTAACACCTGAGTAATCACATTTGCCAAAATGCTCCCTGCTGTTTTCGGAGCAACAATGCCTGGCAGGCCTGGTGCTAACAACGCTTTAATTCCTCTTTTTTCAGCGTAACGAAAATCAGTACCACCTGGTTTAGAGGCCAAATCTATAATCAATGTTCTGTTCGGCATGTTTTGAATAACTGCTGCTGTAACCACTTGCGCTGGTATCGTATTAATCAAAATATCACAATCATGGGTATGCTGTTTCAAGTCTTTAATAGAGAAAGACTCGAGACTCATTTCATGAATTCGTGCCAGATCTTCTGACTTTCGTGCTCCTACCTTCACTTTTGCACCTAAAGAAGCGAAAGTACGAGCGACGCTCATGCCTACTCTTCCAAGTCCTAAAACAAAAATTGTGGAAGAATGGATGGTAAAATCTGTATGTTGAATAGCCATCATAATTGTTCCCTCAACCGTAGGGATTGAATTGTATATCGCAACATCATTTCGATCGAACAACGGTATTAATGTACGATTTGTCTCTTGTGTCAAATTCGTTAAATAATTGTTCGTTATTCCAGTAAACAACAAACAATGTTCAGGAGTTTGTTCCAACCATTCTTTCGTTAGTTGAATAGACTGATTGGAAAAAATGGTATCAATCTCTCCCTGTAAATTTGTACCCGGTACAGGTAAAATCATCGCATCTAGCTCTTTTGGATCCACATCATCTAATGCTTCCTGCTTCGCTCCCGTAAAACCATGATCCAATTGATCAAACCCTATCAAATGTAAAGTAGCATCTAATTCAATCAATCTTCGAATCACTTCAAGTTGACGAGCATCGCCACCTAGAATAGCTATTGAATAACCGGTCAACATTCATTTCACCTCACCTTACACCTATATAACTCATGGGATTCTCTCATATCCTATGACTACCTTGGCAAAAGGTGAATGTCCTATATTAAATGCACAGCCTACTCCTCTGTTTAGTATGTATGTGCAATAGTTACATAACATTGAATTACTACTTTCCTTCATTAAAGATGCATTAGCTGGAAATACTTTTTTAAGTATCGAGCCTTTCCTACCTCAGGCATTTGTTTTGGATTTTTACAATTTCTAACACCATACAAACCCTCAACCCAGGAAAAAGAAATAAAGATAAGCGCAAGCAGCCCCTAGCTATGTACAAACTTCTCCCCACAGGGCGTGGGTTGGTTCGATGTTGCTGCACGATGCAGCGGTCTTAACGAACCTCCATCATCCCAGAGCTTCCTTGCGTATGAGATAAAGGAAAAACGGAGAGCGGTAGCGATTCGATGTTAAATTATCGTACAGAGGGGAGGGAAGCATACTAGTGGCTGGGCACTGGAGCTAGGCGTCACCTCTATACTTATTACGTTATACACAGGTCAACTTTTTTATAGTACATTTTATAGTACACTAGACAATAAAAAAAGAGCCTGGAAAATCTCCAAGCTCTCCTTCTAATAATGACTTTGTAGTAGGTTGATGTAATTTAGTCGGACCATTTCATACCTAAATAACTTGGCCATGTTACAGATGTGATATCTACTCTTTTGGATCAATAATAATCATATCTTCGCCGATTTTTTTAATATCTGACCACCTAATCCGTATTTCATCTCCCTCTTTCTTCATACCAAACCATTTATAACTTGGTATAAGAAACGATTGGATGTGGCCGGTATCTTTATCAATTTCTAAGTCAGTTTGACCTAATACCCCTAAACGTGCTCCGTGTTTCACATCAACTATCTCTTTTCCACTCAATGCGCGATATCTCAACTAGCACCGCCCCCTTTTTATTACTATATGAAAAGATAGGAAGGTGTATGAGTAATGCTATTCAAGAGTGAATGCCTATGACTCTGGAGAAATAATGGCAGATGATTGACCATTTTTGAATACGTTATCTATGACACTGTTTACTGACTCATGTGTCACCGCATCAATTTGAGTGACCATTTCATCAAGAGAACGATGTCGTTTCAATAACAATTCGTTCTTACCATTACGACTCATACGACTGTTCGTACTTTCTAAGCTTAACATGATATTTCCTTTTAACTGTTCTTTACTATTCAAAAGTTCTTTTTCTGTTAAGCCACTATTGGTGAAGTCTTGTATAGTGCGTTCGATAGTTTCCTGCAGAACAGGAAGTTGATCTTTACCTGTACCCCCGTAAATAGTTAACAGGCCATTATCCAAATGTGAGCTATGGAAGGAAAACACAGAGTAAGCTAATCCTCTTTGCTCTCTCACTTCTTGGAAAAGACGAGAGCTCATACTTCCCCCTAGTACGTTATTAAATACAATGAGACTATAGATTGCCTCATTATCAACGGCTAACCCATCATAACCTAGGCATAAGTGAGCTTGTTCTGTATCTTTATAACGGTGAATGTGCTCCGGAAGAAAAATGGGTGTTTCATATGAATCTGATTCTTGACTACTTGTGTAAGACCCAAAGTAAGCCTCCACATCTTTAAAGAAAGATTCATCCACGTTACCTGCAATAGAAATCACAACGTTCTCAGGCTTATATTGTTTGTCCATATAATCTCTCAAAGCTTGAGGAGTAAAGGACTTTAAGGTTTCGGCAGTCCCTAATATAGGATAGCCAAGAGGATGATTTCCATATGTAGCTTTAGACAATACATCATGAACAATATCATCAGGTGTATCTTCATACATATTAATTTCCTCTAAAACAACCTTTTTTTCGCGGTCCATTTCTTCTTGATCAAACGTTGAATGAAAGAACATATCTGCTAATATATCTAACGCTGTATGTGCATGCGTATCAAGCACTTTAGCGTAATAGCACGTGTATTCCTTTGAAGTAAATGCGTTAACCTGACCACCAATGGAGTCAAAGCTCTCTGCAATATCACGTGCTGAACGAGTTTTTGTCCCTTTGAAGAACATGTGTTCTATGAAGTGTGAAATGCCATTATTTTGCTCATTTTCATTACGAGAACCTGACAAAACCCACACACCAATGGTAACGGAACGTACATTAGGGATTTCTTCTAGTACCATCCGTAAACCATTCGAACATGTATATTTTTTAATCAACATTATCCTCCTAGTCTATGCTAGCCTTACTACTAATTCGTGAGTAACCTTTTTTCATTTAATAAATTGTTTACTGTACCAATTTTATATTCTTTTTCTTTTATTTTCAAAATTAAATCGTTTAAAGCGGAAGTAGCAGACTGAGTTGGATGCATTAAAATGAAAGCACCATTGTGTAATTTAGGGATAACTCGTTGTAATAAGACATCCTTAGAAGGTTTTTTCCAATCAATGGTGTCCACAGACCATAGAATTGTCTCCATCCTATGCTCATCAACAACCTTCACAACTTCATCAGAAAAACTACCACTTGGTGGAGCAAAAAGGGTTGGCTTCTTCCCAGTAATGGCTTTTAATATATCGTTCGTTTGAACAATTTGCTTCTGAATCTGTTCTGCTTGCAAACGACTCATATCAGGGTGATTATAAGCATGGTTCCCAATAACATGACCTTGTTCTTGAATCATTTTCACTAAATCAGAATGCCTATTAGCCCATTTACCCTCTATAAAAAATGTAGCCTTTACATCTTGGTCTTTCAAAATGTTCAACATCTTAGGTATGTATTCTTCCCCCCAAGATACGTTTATGTTTAAGGCAACCATAGCTTTGTCCGGATGCCCCCTATAGATTGGTGCAGCTGGAAGATCAGATATACTGACCTCAGGATGAGTTTGTTTCATAGAAAGTAAGGAAGGATTGAAAGTTCCTTTTTCCTTCATATTTTCATATGACTTCTCAACGTCTACTTTAATACCGTTTAGACCAGGCATCTTCTTCCATACTTTGTCAATTGTAGCATTTTGTGCTGCCTCTTCATAATCCTTGGCTTTCTGTTCAATTTCTTTCCAAAGTTCATCCTCAGAAGGTTTTGCAACTGGCACACTGGTTTCCTTAATTGTTGAAAAAAAATCCTGTGAAAATGGATTTTGGAATGTTCCGTATGAAATCACCACCATTAAAGCGAAAACAAGTAATGGAGCCCATCTACGTCTCATTTTACTCCCCCCTTATAGAAATCGTATGTATATTGGGGACAAGGTATGACAGGTTAAGAAATATCTTCCGTAACTAAAAAATGTCCTTACTCCTGTTGATACAATTCTGTTGAGAATTATAACAACCCTATGTTAGTTATTCCGTATAAGCCCCATTAGCTTGTAGACTTGGATTCGAGATATATTCAAAAGGTAATGGGTCCGATATTTGAAACGTGGAAGGGGGTTACGGTGAAGCAACTCGCTTTCCTGCGGTCGAGCTGGTGAGCCTTCTCAGTCGCTTTGTTCCCTCTCCCCTTCCCCCCCTAGCCGGGTAATGGCTATCGGACCCGCGGCCAAATGTTGTATGTCTGCCGAAAGGATATATAAGCTCTTATTTTTAGTGAAAACCCTCTTTGGGTAGATCTTATGGACAAATAAAACTTTATTTTTTACAAACAGCGAACTAATGTCCATTAGCTTTCTTGCCACATAATTTTTTGTTAAGAACCAATTGTGATACTAGAACTTACTAGGGTGTAGACCGTCAGAAGATATTCAAATACCTCAACCTCTCTAACTTCGCAATATTTCCGTTGCTCCCAATACTAGCAAAGGTGGCCGTGGAACAAGGAGACTCCCGCCGGAGAAAGAGGTAGGCAAGATCCCCACAGAGCCCCGATTTTTGGGCTCGAGGAGGCTTGCCAGCTCGCTGGCAGGACGCGAGTTGTTCCACGGCCACCTTTATTATAACTAAATCTACGGAAACATCGCTCTTTCTGTGCGATCACCAAATTTATCTCAACTTCAGGTCTTCAAGATTATGTCTCGATAGTTTGAATAACTAGTACAGAATATATCCTAGCTCAACACAAATTCTTCAATCAATTGGTGTAAAAGCAAAAAAAGAAACTGGATATCCAGCTTCTTTTCTTCTTATTCTTCCTTACTTTCTTCATTTTTCTTTTGCTCTTGTAGTGCTTCTTTTCTAGAAAGGTTAACTCTTCCTTGATTATCAATTTCCTTAACTTTAACAAGGATTTCATCTCCAATGGCTAGTACATCTTCTACTTTGCCAATACGTTCCTCTGCAATTTGGGAAATGTGAACAAGGCCTTCTTTTCCTTTAAAGATTTCAACAAACGCACCAAATTTCTCAATACGTTTAACCGTACCTAGATACATCTGCCCCACTTCAACTTCACGTACAAGATCTTCGATTATTTTCTTAGCATATTCGTTGCTTGCTGCATCTGTAGAAGAAATGAAGATGGTACCATCTTGCTCAATATCGATCTTAACACCAGTGTCTTCAATGATCTTATTAATTTGCTTACCGCTAGGCCCAATAACATCACGAATTTTATCTGGCTTAATAGCCATTGTCATAATTTTAGGTGCGTATTGAGATAGCTCTGTACGAGGCTCCCCAATCGTTTCAAGCATATGATTTAGGATTTCCATACGACCTTTTTTCGCCTGACTTAAAGCATTCTCTAAAATCTCGCGAGAAAGACCTTCTATTTTAATATCCATCTGAAGTGCAGTTACACCTTGAGCAGTACCTGCTACTTTAAAGTCCATATCTCCTAATGCATCTTCCATGCCTTGGATATCACTTAATACCGTGTAATCATCACCTGATTTAACAAGACCCATCGCAATACCGGCTACAGGAGATTTCAACGGAACACCTGCATCCATCATAGCTAATGTACTGGCACAAATACTTGCCTGAGAAGTAGATCCATTAGACTCAAGAACTTCAGATACCAGACGAATTGTATAAGGGAAGTCTTTTTCAGAAGGAACTACTTGTTCAAGTGCACGTTCTCCTAGTGCTCCGTGTCCGATCTCACGACGACCTGGGGCACGCATAGGCCCTGTTTCACCAACACTGAAAGGAGGGAAATTATAATGGTGCATAAATCTCTTAGACTCTTCTAAGTCTAGTCCATCTAAAATCTGAACATCACCAAGAGCGCCAAGTGTACATATGCTTAATGCTTGAGTTTGTCCACGAGTAAATAATCCAGAACCATGAGTACGTGGGAGAACACCTACTCGAGATGATAAAGGTCGGATTTTATCTGGCTGACGACCATCTGGACGTACTTTTTCTTTTGTAATAAGGCGTCTTACTTCACCTTTAACAATTCCATCTAAAACAGCTTCAACCATTTTTATCTTTTCAGCTTCTGTTTCATCAGCTTCGTATTGAGCTACGATATCTTTCTTAACTTCTGAAATCGCCTCGTCACGAGCATGCTTTTCTTCTGTTTGGATTGCTTTTACAAGGGCATCCTTCGCTTTGCTCTCAACTTCTGCAACAAGATCTGCTTCTGGTTCAAATAATTGAACTTCCATCTTCTCTTTTCCAATTTGAGCAACTATCTCTTCTTGCCAAGCTACAAGACGTTTAATTTCCTCATGCCCAAACATAATGGCTTCCAACATAATATCTTCTGGAACTTCTTCAGCTCCAGCTTCAACCATGTTCACAGCATCTTTTGTACCAGCAACTGTAAGCTCAATATCACTTTGCTCTTGTTGCTCGACTGTTGGGTTAATGATAAATTCTCCATCGATACGACCTACAACCACACCAGCAATTGGTCCACCAAATGGAATATCTGAGATACTTAAGGATAGTGATGAACCAAGCATAGCAGCCATTTCAGAAGAATTATCCTGATCTACACTCATTACTGTACTAACAACTTGTACATCATTACGGTAACCATCAGGGAATAGTGGACGAATCGGACGGTCAATTAAACGAGAAGCTAATGTTGCTTTTTCGCTCGGACGCCCCTCACGTTTAATAAAGCCGCCAGGGATTTTACCAACTGCATATAGTCGTTCTTCATAGTTCACTGTTAATGGAAAAAATGGTAAGTCCTTTGGTTCACTAGAACCTGTTGCAGTAGATAAAACGGACGTGTCACCATATTGAACCATGCAAGCACCATTTGCTTGCTTAGCTAGTTCGCCAACTTCGATATTTAGTTGGCGTCCAGCGATATCTATGGAGAAACTTTGTATTTCTTCAGCCATTTGTACTTGTACTCCTCTCGAGATAAATCTACAATTTTTTTAATTAAAATATATGTTCTGTCATAAGAGATGTCTTATGTAGAAAATCAATAATTTGGTATAGAAAAAGCGGGAAATACTCCCGCTTTGTTCTAAATTAACGACGTAGGCCAAGCTGTTTGATAAGTTCACGATAGCGAGTTACGTCTTTATTACGAAGATAAGTTAAAAGGTTACGGCGTTTACCTACCATTTTAAGAAGACCACGACGAGAATGGTGATCTTGCTTGTGCATACGTAAATGCTCGTTTAGTTTCGTAATTTTTTCAGTTAGGACAGCGATTTGAACCTCAGTAGATCCAGTATCGTTTGCATGTGTCTTGAACTGATTGATAATTTCATTCTTACGTTCTTGTGTGATTGCCATCCATGTTCACCTCCTATAAAGTACATCCCCTATCCCCTAGCAAGCGCCGGTGATTTCGACTTGCCAAGCGAAGGTTAATGTCATACGTTTACTAGGGTACATCTTTTCTGGACAAAATGCAAGGGGATGAGTTAATTATCATTAAAAAAAGATCTGATTTCTTTCTCATCTTGGTTTAATTGTTCGATTAACGCATGTACTCCATCAAATTTTGTCTCATTTCGAATGAACTTTCGCCATTCAACGACTAATTCCTGTCCGTACAAATCACCTTCATAGTCAAATACATAAACTTCAACAGCTGGCTTTTCTGTAGAATCGGAAAAAGTAGGTTTATAACCTATGTTAGCCATCCCATTCCAAATTGTATCTCCTATTTGGACCTTTACAGCATAAACACCTACTTGGGGTAATATATAAGCATCTTTCCGTTCTATATTTGCTGTAGGAAATCCGATTGTATGTCCTCGCTGATCACCTTTAACTACAGTACCTTTAATTGTATAATAGCGACCTAATAAATTATATATATAACCTACATTCCCTTGATGTAGCTCTTCTCTTATATAGGATGAACTTACCTTTTCATCTTCTGATTCGACCTTTTGTACTACTGTTTGACTAAATGCTCCTCTTGAGTGAAACGGTAATGTCTCCATTGATCCTTTGCCCATCTTCCCATAAGAAAAATCGAATCCAGCAACGACATGTTGAACATTTAAGCCAATAAAAAAATAATCAACAAATTCTTGTGGTAACAGACCAGCTAAGTCTTCATCGAAAGTAACAAGGAACACTCGATCAACACCCATTTGTTCTAACAGGTTCAGCTTATCTTCTAGAGGGGTAATTAATTCAATTTGTTGTTTGTTTTTTTTCAATACAACTGAAGGATGTGGATGAAAGGTCATTACGGCACTTTCTCTACCTTGCTCGTTTGCCAAGTCGATTGCTGTTTGAATCACTTTTTGATGACCTTTATGCACACCATCAAAATAGCCAATTGCAACAACTGATTCAGGAAAATCATTTTTAGAATGAGTATGGGGATATTGCAATTCTTGGATATCCACTTTATATTCACCTTCTTTTAGCTAAGACTATTCGTATTGGAATACACGTACAGGTTTAATCAAGTGAGGTTTATCTGGATGAATTTGATAGATAGCCAGCACTTGCTCTTTCTCATTCATCATACAAAAAGGATTCGTTTCTGGTATTGGATTAGGCTTTGGAAATACAGTACCATGATACACCTTCTTTTCATCCTCAGGAGGTATATGAAGATGGCTTAGGTGCCTAACCCCTCTTTCCATTGGTTTTAGAAAACCATTGAGGTTGTTTTCCTCAATTGCTTTTTCTAACTCCTCGAACGTTACAGCTTCCTCTTTTTCAAAAGATCCTGAGGCAGTACGCACTAGATAAGACATATGTGCTGGGTAGCCAAGCGCTCTTCCTATATCAACACAAAGTGTACGAATATATGTCCCTTTTGAACAAGTAATACGGATGCGGAAGGAAGCTGTTTCTTCCTCTCGTTCAATATGATTTGAAATCAACTCAATGTTGTATATAGTTACAGTTCTTGAAGGTCTCTCTACAGAAATTCCCTCCCTTGCATACTCATACAACCGTTTCCCTTGGACTCTTACTGCTGAATAAAGAGGTGGTACTTGTGTAATAGTTCCCTCAAATTTATGGAGGGCTTTTTGTATATCATTAGGAGATATAGAATCGTCAACCTTTTTTCTCTCAACTACTGCACCCTCATTGTCTTCTGTTTCAGTGGAATAGCCTAATTTCAGAGTTGCTTCATAAACTTTCTCAGATTCGGTAACATATGAAGAGATCTTAGTGGCCATCCCTAAACAAATTGGTAACATGCCTTCGACATCTGGATCTAACGTACCAGTGTGTCCGACCTTTTTTGTATGTAATAGCTTTCTTATTTTCATCACACAATCATGTGAGGTAATGCCTGTTGGCTTCCATAATGGGAGGATACCATCCATTCCCATCTCCTCCATTCTATCTACTTAGTGGTTTTATGTAAAAACTTATGTACTTTGAATATTAACAATCAAATAGCTTATTTACACAAAATACTCGTGTGTCTGAAATGTATAAAAAGGATAGACCTTGTACGTCTATCCTTTTTACCATTTATTCGTCTTCTGACGTATCATTTAAATCTTGGATGATTGCTTCAATCCGATTACCATGTTCAATTGCTTCATCAAATTCAAACATAATTTCCGGAGTTTTGCGAAGACGAATTCGTTTTCCAATTTCAGAACGAATAAACCCTTTTGCCTTTGCAAGTCCCAGTAGGGAATCATGTTTTTGTTTTTCATCACCTAGTACAGAAATATAGACTTTTGCTTGCTGTAAGTCTCCTGTTACTTTAACTTCCGTAACAGTGACAAACCCAATACGGGGATCCTTCATTTTTCTACCAATAATATCCCCTAATTCTTTCTTCATTTGCTCTCCAACTCGATTCGCTCTCAAATCGCTCATTTTCATTCACCTCTTTAGATGGAGGGAGCACTTCTATAGCCATTCCACGTTTGTAGTTGTACGTTCAATCTCAGGAAAAGAATCAATTAGAGCAAGGACTCGATTCATTTCTTTTTCTGCTTGAACTTTGTCACTTGAAATTGTCACAAAACCGAGTAATGTTCGCTGCCATAGATTTTGAAAATCTAGTTCACTGACAGCAACATTATACTCGTTATGTGATCTTGTTAGAATCCGTTTGATCACAGATCTTTTATCTTTTAAAGAGTGTGCATCATAGATTAAACATTCAACTTCTAAAGAAGCTATCATTGTGGTTTAATTTCCTCCATGATAAAGGCTTCTAACGTGTCACCTTCTTTTAAATCATTGAAGTTCTTAATGGTAACACCACATTCATACCCTTTATCAACTTCTTTAGCGTCATCTTTATAACGTTTTAGTGTATCGACTTCTCCCTCGAATTGTACGATACCATCACGAATAACACGGATGCCTGCATTACGAGATAATTTACCTTCTGTTACATAGCTTCCTGCGATGGTACCAATTTTAGATACTTTAAAGATCTCACGAACTTCTGCTTGACCGATAATCTTCTCCTGGTATTCAGGGTCTAATAGACCTTTCATTGCAAATTCAATTTCTTCAATCACCTTATAAATAATACGGTGTGGACGAACATCCACATCTTCGGTCTCGGCGGTTTTCTTCGCGTTGGCGTCAGGGCGAACATTAAATCCAATTACAATCGCATTGGAAGCAGATGCAAGGATTATATCAGATTCCGTAATCGCTCCTACACCCGTATGGATGATTTTAACATTTACACCTTCAACATTAATTTGTTGTAGGGAAGAAGCTAATGCTTCAGCTGAACCTTGAACGTCAGCTTTAATAATAATGTTAAGATCTTTCATCTCACCTTGTTTTATATGCTCAAATAAATCATCTAGATTAACTTTGGATTTCTCACCGCGGTTTTCTTCAATTTGACGTTGTTGACGTAATTCACCAACTTGACGAGCTTTTTTCTCGTCTTGGAACACTACGAAACGATCACCAGCATTAGGCACACCATTTAGTCCAGTTATTTCTACTGGTGTTGATGGTGGGGCTGTTTTCACACGTTTTCCTAGGTCATTTACCATAGCACGAATACGACCGAATGTGTTCCCCACTACAATAGCATCTCCAACGTTTAAGGTACCGTTTTGAACCAGTAAGGTAGCTACAGACCCACGACCTTTATCCAATTCAGCCTCAATAACAGTACCCATTGCAAGGCGGTTAGGATTGGCTTTTAATTCTTCAACTTCAGATACAAGAACAATCATTTCTAGCAAGTTATCAAGACCTTCATCTTTGACAGCTGATAGATGAACAAAGATGGTCTCTCCACCAAATTCTTCAGGAACTAGGTTATATTCCATTAATTCCTGCTTAACGCGATCTGGATTTGCACCTTCTTTATCCATTTTGTTAACAGCCACTATAATAGGTACTTCAGCAGCTTTAGCATGATTTATAGCTTCAATTGTTTGAGGCATTACACCATCATCAGCAGCAACGACTAAAATAGCTATATCCGTTACTTGAGCACCACGTGAACGCATGCTTGTAAATGCTGCGTGGCCAGGAGTATCAAGGAAAGTGATTTTTTTACCATCTTCTTCTACTTGATAAGCACCGATATGCTGTGTAATTCCACCAGCCTCACCTGCTGTAACCTTAGTTTTACGGATGGAATCAAGTAGAGTTGTTTTACCATGGTCAACGTGCCCCATGATGGTAACTACTGAAGGGCGTTCAACTAAATCTTCTGGGTTATCATCAGTAATGTAGTTTTCGAAATCCGTTTCATCGACGATAATTTCTTCTTCCACTTCCACACCAAATTCATCACAAATTAATTCAATTGTTTCTGGGTCTAAATCCTGGTTTTTTGTAGCCATAACACCCATAAACATAAGCTTCTTGATAATCTCAGAAGAATCTTTATGAAGCTTAGATGCTAATTCAGAAACAGCTAAGCTTCCTGCATACGTAATTTTATCTGGTGTGTGTGTTTGTGTTTTTGCAGGACGTCTATTATTTGACTTCTGATTGCCTTTATTTTTATTGCGGTTATTGTTTTGATTTCGGTTCTGATTTTTGTTTTGATTCTTATTTTGGTTTCGGTTTTGGCTATTATTAGGCTTATTGTTGTTATTTCTAGACTTGTCATTACTCTGACTTTGGTTGTTGCGATTATTTTGTTGACTTTGATTTTGATTGCTTTTATTAGTGTTTTGACTGTTTCTCTGTTGATTATTATTGTTACCTTCATTACCTTGTTTATTAGACCCACCATTGTACATTTGATCTAACTTTGTCTTCGTATCGTCTGTGATAGTTGACATATGATTGGTAACTTCCACGTTCATGCTTTTAAGCTTATTTATAACATCTTTACTTTGAACATTCTTTTCTTTTGCATATTCATATACACGCATTTTACTCATACGTTCACCCCCGAATAGATTCGTCGAGCATCGATGTGATTTTTGTTGCAAAACCACGATCTGTTATAGCTATCGCTACTCTACCCGTTTTTCCAATTGCACTTGAGAGGGTGTCTCGATCATCTACTTCTCGAAAGGTCACCTCATATGAGCGACACTTATCAGTTAGTTTCTTATTCGTACTCGCTCCAATATCATGTGCAATTAAAACTAGATATGCTCGTTTTGCTTGAATGTCTCGAACGATGGCTTCTTCTCCTAAAGTACACTTTCCCGCCCGAAAAGCTAAGCCTACCATGTTGAGATAGCTACTCATCTGGTTGTTCCTCTACAACATTCAGTAACTGGTTATAAATATCCTCATCTACTTTTGCTTTTAAGTGATGAGCTAAGATATTCTTTTGGCGGGCTGTTTCGATAACGGAAGCATCCTTAGTTAAATAAGCTCCGCGTCCATTCTGCTTTCCCGTTTTGTCAATAAAGACGTCTCCTTCTTTATTTCGGACGACGCGTATTAACTGTTGTTTAGGCATCATTTCTTTAGTAACAATACATTTTCTTAAAGGCGTTTTTTTGTTACGTGCCATCCCAAGACCTCCTTATTCAAACGGATCTTCATCGATCTCAGAATAAGTTGCTTCAGATTCTTCTTTTGTTTTGTTTGGGTCAAGCGTTCCATCTTCTATCGCTTCAGACTCACTCTTTATATCAATTTTCCAGCCTGTTAATTTAGCAGCCAGACGTGCATTTTGACCGCGCTTTCCAATAGCTAGTGACAGTTGATGATCAGGTACAATAACTGTCGTTGCTTTTTCTTCTTCATCAACTTGTACTTCTACTACTTTAGCAGGACTTAATGCGTTCGAAACATATACAACTGGGTCATCTGACCATTGGACAATGTCAATTTTTTCGCCTTTTAGTTCATTTACAATGGCTTGTACTCGCTGACCGCGTTGACCAACACATGAACCTACTGGATCAATTTCCGGATCTGGTGCATAAACTGAAATTTTAGAACGATCGCCTGCTTCTCGTGCAACTGAATTTATCTCTACAATTCCATCATAAATTTCAGGTACTTCCATTTCAAATAACCTCTTTAATAAGCCTGGATGTGTACGAGAAACATAAATGTGAGGACCTTTGTTTGTGTTTTCAACTTTCGTTACGAATACTTTAAGACGATCATGAACATGGTATTCTTCTGTAGGCATTTGCTCTCCTACAGGTAGACGAGCTTCCACTTTACCAAGATTCACATACGTAAATCGGTTATCTTTACGCTGAATAATCCCAGTCATAACGTCCTCTTCACGATCAACATATTCACTAAAAATAACGCCACGTTCTGCTTCACGTACGCGTTGTGTTACGACCTGTTTTGCTGCTTGAGCCGCGATACGTCCAAAATCCTTCGGTGTTACCTCAATTTCAATCACATCATCTATTTCGTAGTTCGGATCCACCTCTTTGGCATCCTCTAATGAGATTTCTTGATTTGGATCCATGGACTCTTCTACTACTGTTTTCCTTGCATATACATGCATGCCTCCAGTAGTTTCATCTATATCAACACGGACATTGGTAGCAGATTTGAAATTCTTTTTATAAGCGGAAATCAAGGCTGCTTCTAATGCTTCCATTAAAAGATCCTTATCAATTCCTTTTTCTTTTTCTAAGTAATCAATGGCCTCAAAAAGCTCACTACTCAACGTTTAATCCCCCTTCTAATTGAAGCTTACTGCCAAACGTGCTTTGGCGATTTTTTCGTAAGGTACTTCAACTTTCTTCGTTTTAGCTTTAACTTTTACTTCTATGGTAGCTACCTCATCCTCAAATGAGATAAGCTTGCCTTCAAGTTCTTTCTCTCCATCAATATGCTCATATAATTTCATGTGAACATGATGTCCAACATGCTTCTCCATATCTTTCTTCGAATTTAACGGACGTTCTGCGCCAGGTGAAGACACTTCTAAAAAGTAAGGGAAGTTAATAGGGTCTTCTTCATCTAATTTCTCGCTAAGTTTTTCACTAACCTGGCCGCATTCTTCGATTTCCACACCACCATCTTTATCAACATAAACTCGTAAATACCAGTTTTTCCCTTCGTTTTGAAATTCGATATCTACTAGCTCAAGATTCATGTCTTCTAAGATAGGCTGAACAAGAGTTTCTGTTGTTTTCTTTATATCGTTGTTACCCATTATGAATTCCCTCCTTTACAAATCATAACGACAGTTAAGCCTGACGTAAAATTCCCTGCTGTAAGCAGCAGGGAAATTCGTCGGCAGAAACATTTGATAGTAATACGAAAGAGTGGGTTGCCCCACTCTTTCTACTAGTACGTATCTTTTGTAATACCAACAAAAATATACCATAGAATGCTGATTTTAGCAAGTAATCACAGGATATCAGCTTAAAAAAGAGATAGCTGGTTCTTATCAGGTAATCCTTGTAGACATCCATGCTGATCAAGATATTCGAGCACTGTCTTCGAAATACGACTACGTTCGCGTAAATCTTCTTTGGATAAAAATTCTCCATCTTCCCTTGCCTTTACAATGTTTAAGGCTGCATTTGTTCCGAGTCCATCAATAGAATTGAAAGGAGGGATTAGAGTGTTTCCTTCAACAAGAAATTCGCTAGCAGCTGAGCGGTACAAATCGACATGCTGGAATGAATACCCTCTCATAGTCATTTCCAACGATAACTCTAAAACGGTTAGCAAACTTTTTTCTTTCGGAGTAGCATCTAACCCTTTTTGGGTAATTTCTTCAATACGTTTTCGTATCGGTTCAGAGCCTTTCACCATAGTATCAATATCAAAATCACTAGCTCGGACTGTGTTATAAGCAGCGTAGAAATATATTGGATAATGCACTTTAAAGTATGCAATCCGTACGGCCATAAGAACATATGCTGCAGCGTGAGCTTTAGGGAACATGTATTTAATTTTCTTACATGATTCAATATACCAATCAGGTACACCATTTTTCTTCATGGCATCAATCCATTCATCTTTTAAACCTCGACCTTTACGAACATATTCCATAATAGTAAAGGCCATAGATGGCTCAAGCCCCTGATGCATCAGGTAAACCATAATATCATCACGACAACCAATAACCTCAGGTAAAGTACATATACCATCATTAATTAATTGATCTGCGTTGTTAAGCCATACATCAGTACCATGGGAAAGTCCAGAAATAATCACAAGTTCAGCAAACGTAGCTGGTTTTGTGTCCTCTAGCATCTGCCTTACGAAACGAGTACCAAACTCTGGCACACCTAGTGTTCCTGTTTTACACATGATTTGTTCTTCTGTAACACCAAGTACATCAGGACCACTAAAGATTTTCATAACTTCCTCATCATCTGTAGGAATAGTTTTAGGGTCTATACCACTAAGGTCTTGAAGCATGCGAATCACGGTCGGGTCATCATGACCTAGAATATCTAGTTTTAATAAATTGTCATGAATGGAGTGGAAATCGAAATGCGTGGTTCTCCACTCTGATGTTTTGTCATCGGCAGGATACTGTATAGGTGTAAAATCATAAATCTCTTTATCATCTGGTACAACAATGATACCACCTGGGTGTTGTCCAGTTGTACGCTTCACACCTGTACAACCTTGTACAAGACGATCGACTTCAGCGTTTTTATATTGGATTTCATGATCACTAGCGTATCCTTTGACAAATCCATAAGCTGTCTTTTCAGCAACCGTACCAATCGTTCCTGCACGATATACCTTATCTTCACCAAACAATACTTTGGTATAGTTGTGAGCCTGAGGTTGGTACTCTCCAGAGAAGTTCAAGTCTATATCTGGAACTTTATCTCCTTTAAACCCTAAGAACGTTGCAAACGGAATATCTTGTCCATCCTTTATATATGGGACACTACAATCTGGACAATCTTTTTCAGATAAGTCGAAACCAGAGCCTACTGAACCATCAGTAAAGAACTCTGACTTCTTACATTCTGGGCACACATAATGTGGTGGCAGTGGATTCACTTCCGTTATATCAGTCATGGTAGCTACGAAGGACGATCCCACGGAACCACGTGAGCCAACAAGATACCCGTCATTTAATGATTTGGTTACAAGTTTTTGTGATATAAGATAGATTACCGCAAAACCATTCCCAATAATACTTTCTAATTCACTTTCTATACGCTCTTCAACAAGCTTAGGTAATGGATCACCATATATACTCTTTGCCTTATTGTAGGTCATATTTTTCATTTCATCGTTTGCACCGTCAATATTTGGTGTATATAGATCATCTTTGACTGGCTTAACATCCTCTATGCTGTCAGCGATTTGTTGAGGATTTGTTACAACAACTTCTTTAGCTTTATCAGCACCTAGGAAAGAAAAGGCATCAACCATTTCAGAAGTTGTTTTAAAATGAACATCTGGTTGGGTTTGACGATTTAATGGGTTACCACTTTGGGAAGCAATCAAAATTCGACGATACAGTTTTTCATGCTCATCGATATAATGCGTGTTTCCTGTAGCGACAGCTGGCTTTCCAATTCGTTCCGCCATGTTAACCAGATTTTTCAATATATCAAAAAGGTGTGCCTCATTATGAACAAGATCCTTTTCAATTAAATGGTTGTAATTGGATGGGGGTTGGATTTCTATATAATCATAAAATTCCGCAATAGACTCTGCTTCATCTTGAGATTTTTGCATCATCGTTTCGAATACTTCACCCTTATCACAACCAGAACCAATTAAGATTCCTTCTCGATACTTTTTTAACACTGAGCGCGGAATACGTGGCACTCGATAAAAGTAATCCACGTGAGACATGGATACGAGCTTATAAATATTTTTAAGACCTTCGTCTGTTTGAGCTAAAAGAGTTGCATGGAAAGGGCGTGAACGTTGATAAGCGTTGCCCTCCCCCATATACTTATTTAAATCTAAATGATTATAAATGTCCTTATTTCGTGCTTCTTTAACTAGTTTCCATAACAAATAACCTGTTGCCTCTGCGTCATAAATTGCACGGTGGTGTTGGGTTAGTTCAATATCAAAGTGCTTACATAACGTATTTAAACGGTGATTCTTTAATTGAGGAACCAGCAAACGTGCAAGCTCTAGTGTATCAATAACCGGATTTGTACATTTTTCAAAACCAATTTGTTTAAATCCAGCATTTAAAAAGCCCATGTCAAAACTTGCATTATGAGCTACTAGAATTCCATCAGCCATCCAGTCACGAAAATCATTAACCACTTTCTCTGGATCAGGGGCATCTTTAACCATATCATCTGTAATACCTGTTAAATCTGTAGTCGTTTGTGATAATGGTTGATGTGGATTTGCAAAAGATTCAAAACGATCGACAATATCCCCATCTTTTATCTTAACAGCAGCTAATTCAATGATTGTGTCATAAACAGCAGATAGACCGGTTGTTTCCACGTCAAATACAATAAACTCACCCGTAGCAAGATCTCGATCCTGCTCATTGTATGCGATTGGAACACCATCATCTACAATATTGGCTTCAACACCATACAACACCTTAATTCCATTTTTCTGTCCGGCATTATAAGCTTCTGGATAAGCTTGAACAACAGCATGATCCGTAATAGCAACTGCTTTATGTCCCCACTTTGCTGCCTGGCTAATTAACCTCTGAGGAGATACTGTTGCATCCATTTGACTCATTGTTGTATGAGCGTGAAGCTCAACACGTTTTTCTTCTTCAGGAGCTTCATCCTTACGAACAGCTGGCTTAACTTCATTAATGTCATTTGCCATCATCGTTAGCTCATTGGTATAATTATCCGTTTGAATTCGCCCTCGTGCTTTTACCCACATGCCTTCTTTTAAGCGTTGATATTTTTCGACATCCTCATCTCCTCGGGAGAACATCTTCACTTGAATCGAGTCGGTGTAATCAGTAATTTTCACCATCAATAAGTGACGCCCGGAGCGTAATTCTTTTAATTCCACCTCAAAGACATGTCCTTGTATGACCATTCTTCCTTCTTCTTCTTGAATGTTCTCAATTGGCTCTGGATCATCTTTCACATTATATCCAATTAATAGTGGTCCTTCATGAAGAACCTCATCATCATCTTTGGATTTCTCACGATCAATAACCGCTTGTTGTACCAGGTTTTGGTCTTCTTTAGCCTTTTGTTCTCTGAATCTTTCCATGTCCTCTACATTCTCTCTTACTTCAACTGAAAGCATGTAGATAGAGGCACCTATTCGTTGGCAATAGGCTTGAAAAGGTTCTTGCAGCCTTTTCTTAAGTGCATGAGCTTCCGCATCATTTCGCGCATGTAGAATTAATTTATTTCCTTCTACTTCCGGTCGCTGTTCATGTAACAAGTCTTTATAAGCGGGCGATAAATCTGGAATAGATTTAATGAATTGAAGCCAGTAATCACAGACACTATCTTTATCTAAAGTCTTATGGTCCGTTTCGATCGTCCAATTAATTGTTGCAATGTGATGGAAAGATTCATGTAATTTTGAAGTGAAAACTCCATAAACATCCGGTGGTAATACAGTTGGAATGTAGAAATAAAAATGCCACTCTTTACTCTGTTTATGGACAGCAAGCTTAGTAAGTTTACTATCCTGAAAATGAGTTCCTACAAGATCTTCAGGCATTTCAATTTGTTTTAAAAGCAACTGCATTTTTTCTTTCTGTGACATGTCTTGCATACATATCCTCCCCTGTTGTCAAGAACGTGCAAGCAAAGAGGTACCTTCAAAAGAAGGTACCTACTATTTTCCTGCCATAGGAATAACTATATTTACTAGCTTATACCCTAGATGGATATAATCCATTTTAGTTTTTATTGATTGATAAACGAAGTAATTTGATCTAAAAGGTCGCCTTCATGAACATCGCTTTGCTCTCCAGAAGCTCTTTCTTTACACTCCACGTACCCTTCTCCAGCGTGCTTACCTACAGTAATACGTAGAGGGATACCAATTAAATCACTATCTGCAAATTTGACGCCAGCGCGCTCTTTACGATCATCGTATAACACTTCAATACCAGCTTGTTTTAATGTTTCGTAAATTCGATCAGCAAGCTCTTTTTGATCTTCTTTCTTGATGTTTAGTGCAAGTAAATGAACTTGATAAGGTGCTATTTGTTTTGGCCATGTAATACCATTTTCATCATGGTATTGTTCTACAATGGATGCCATCGTTCTAGAAATACCAATTCCATAACATCCCATGATTAATGTGTTCGCTTTCCCATTTTCATCAAGATAGGTTGCATTCATTTTTTCTGCATAGAACTCGCCTAGTTTAAATACATGTCCAACTTCAATTCCTTTTGCAAATTGAATGGTACCTTGTCCATCTGGGGAAGGATCTCCTTCCTCAATAAAACGGAGGTCTGCGTATTGCTTAATTTCAAAATCTTTACCAGGAGTGACATTTTTATAATGGAAACCATCTTCATTCGCTCCGCATGAAGCATTAACCAATGCTTCAACAGCATAATCTGCTACTATCTCAACATGATCTGGAAGGCCAATTGGTCCAAGTGAACCAAAACCAGCTCCCATAACTTCTCTGGTTTCCTCTTCATTAGCTAAATCAATTAACGAAGCATCATAAAGGTTTTTCAATTTCACGTCATTTATTTCGTGATCTCCACGAGTAATGACCATCACTAATTTTTCATCGACTTTAAACATGATTGATTTCAAACCTGCTGCCAATGTATGACCAAGATAATTGGCTACATCGGTCATGGTCTTACAATCTGGTGTTGCTACTTTTTCTCTTTCCTTTGGTTCATCTGATGTTTTTTCATATTGAGTAACAACTGGTGCCATCTCAACATTTGCTGCATATTGGGAAGAATCAGAATAAGCTATGGTATCTTCTCCTACTTCTGAAAGAACCATAAATTCATGCGTATCTTTTCCACCCATTGCGCCTGAATCTGCAATTACAGCACGGAAATCAAGGCCTAATCTAGAAAAGATATTTGAATAAGCGTTGAACATTTTGTCATAAGAAGCATCTAAGCTTTCATAAGATTGGTGGAACGTGTAGGCATCTTTCATTAAGAATTCTCTACCACGTAACAATCCAAAGCGTGGACGTTGTTCATCTCTAAACTTGGTTTGTATTTGATATAGGCTTAATGGAAGTTGTTTATAGCTTTTCACTTCATCTCGAATAAGCGCTGTAACCTCTTCTTCATGAGTAGCACCTAGAGCAAACTCTCTTTGGTGGCGATCATCTATTCTCATTAATTCAGGACCGAATGTGTTCCAACGACCTGTTTCCTTCCAAAATTCAGAAGGTTGTAAAGCTGTCATATTCATTTCATGAGCACCGGCACCTTCCATTTCTTCCCGAACGATTGCTTCAACCTTCTTTAATACTCGATTTCCAATAGGTAAGAAGGAGTATATTCCTGAAGCAACTTTACGGATGAAACCTGCACGGACTAGTAGTTGATGGCTTTTAATTTCTGCATCCGCAGGGTTTTCTTTTAATGTTGGTAACAGCATTTCACTCTGTTTCATCCATACGCACCTCGTCTCTATTCATTTAAGCTTAATCATAAAAATAATCGTTGAATGTCGTTCCAAGTCACCACAATCATTAGTAACATCAGTAAAGCAAAACCAATAAAGTGGACAATTCCTTCTTTTTGAGGATCCATTGGTTTACCTCGAACTGCTTCTATGCCAATAAATACCAAACGTCCACCATCCAAAGCCGGTACCGGTAATAAGTTCAATATTCCTAAGTTAATACTTAATAAAGCAATCCAAGGAACATAACTCTGCCAGCTTGTTTGTACTACTGTACTAGTAGCATTATAAATTCCTACTGGACCTGATAACTGATCAATAGAAAATTGTCCGGTAACCATTTTACCAACTGTGACTAAAATCAATTTTGTGAACTCATATGTCTGTCCGATACTATAGGAAAAAGCGCCAAAAAATGATTTTTCTGTGGGTCGAAACACTCCTATTTGACCCATCTTTTCACCATTACGTTCAACTTCCCTGGTGTTAACTGTTACTGTTGATGTTTCTGTATCTCTACTGTAAGTCATATCAATAGATTCATTTGGTCGCTTTTGAATAATTGAAACAAACCCAGACCATGTACTAACTGATTGATCATCTACACTTACAATTTTATCTCCCTGTTGCAAACCAGCTTGGTCAGCAGGTCCGTTCTTTTCTAGTTCACCTAATTGGGCTTCCTCAACAGGTACTCCTTGTACGAAACCAAGCAAAAGGAAGATAACAAGTGCCAAGATGAAATTCATCATTGGACCTGCGAATAATTGCATTGCTCTTTGAGGGAGAGTCTTAGAGCCAAATTGACGATCATATGGTGCAATTTGAGCCTCTTTGCCATCCATTACAAACTTAGCTTTTGGGTTGACTTCAAACGTAAGTTTTTCATCTTCATCTAATTCGTAACCTTCAATTTTCAGCTGATGCTCAAGGTCTGCATGCTCAACCTCAATTACGCGAGCATTAGGGTGTTTGGATTTATTGTTCACTACAATGTGGGATACTCTCCCATCTTGATTAAATTCAAGTCCTACATGATGACCAGGTTTAATTTCAATAATTTCCGGGTCATCTCCCGCTACACGTACATACCCCCCTATAGGAAGTAAACGGATGGTATAGAGCGTTTCATTTTTCTCGAAGGAAAAAATCTTCGGCCCCATCCCAATTGCAAATTCTCGCGCTAACATGCCAGCGCGTTTAGCGAAAATTAAGTGACCTAATTCGTGTACAAATACTAAAAGGCCAAACATAAATATAAACGCTATTATTGTTGTCATTGATGTCAAAGATAGCACCTACCTTTTATTTTACGTACGACTTAACTAATTTTCTTGTTTCTTTATCCACTCTCTGGATGGTTTCCAAGTCAGGGTGTTCAATTGCTTCATGCGCCTCTAAAGCACGTTCTATAAGAGTCTCGATGGTCAGAAAAGAAATCTCACTATTTAAAAATAATGCTACAGCTTGTTCATTCGCAGCGTTTAAAACAGTCGTCATCGTACCACCAACTCGGCCAGCTTCATACGCCAATCTTAAACATGGGAATCGATCAAAATCCATTTTCTCAAAATGCAGAGTTCCTATTTCAACTAAGTTTAACGTTTTCGTTTGGTTAAGTTCAAGTCGATTTGGATAAGTAAGAGCATATTGTATTGGAACTCTCATATCTGGTGTACCTAATTGAGCCATAACATTTTTATCTACATATTCAACCATTGAATGTATAACACTTTCTCTATGTTGTATGACTTCAATTTGCTCATAAGGCATGTCAAATAACCAATGCGCCTCAATTACTTCCAATCCTTTATTCATCATTGTAGCAGAATCTACGGTGATTTTGGCCCCCATACTCCAGTTAGGATGATTTAAAGTATCCTCAACTGTTACATTCTCCAGTTCTTCTCGTTTTTTATCTCGAAAGCTTCCACCAGATGCAGTAAGTATGATTTTGTTAGCATCATTTTTAGATTCTCCATTCAAACACTGATGAATGGCTGAGTGTTCACTATCAATCGGTAGGATGGATACATTGTTACGTTTAGCAGCATCCATTACTAAGTGCCCTGCTGTTACAAGTGTTTCCTTATTTGCCAAAGCAACCTGTTTATTTGCTTCGATGGCCCCAAGCGTAGAGGATAAGCCAACACTCCCCATTACTGCATTGACTACTACATCTACATTAGGATGAGTAGCAACTTCATACATCCCCTCTGTACCTATATATATGATTCCATTATACCCTTGTCGTTTCAGAGATTCTTTCACCTCAGCATCTTGAACAACGACTATCTCAGGTCTGAATTCATTTATTATAGGTAACGCTTCCTCTACATTTCGGCCAAAAGCCATAGCAAAAAGTTTAAATTGCTCTGGATGTTTTCGAATAATATCTGCTGTTTGTACTCCTATTGAACCGGTAGCACCAAGCAAGCCTATACGTTTCATATTGCACGCTCCTATGCTTTATAAATCCTATGAAATATAATGAATAAAATGCAGGATTGGTAAGAGAAAAATTAAACTATCAAACCGATCTAATACACCACCATGCTCAGGTAATAGTCTGCCTGAATCTTTCATGGAATAATTTCGTTTATATGCTGACTCGACCAAATCACCAATTTGCCCAAATAATATAGAGACTAAAATTGCTGCTGCTATCACAACAATAAAAGATGGATGAACAGGAACAGTCAACTAAAAAATTATAGCAACCAAACAAGCTAATAAAACACCACCAACCGAACCTTCCACCGTCTTTTTCGGACTAATTTCAAGCCAAAGTTTTCGTTTGCCATATGCTTTTCCGAAGAAAAAAACTCCTGTATCTCTAGCCCAAAGTAATAACCAAAACTGTATATGCTAATAAATAAGGACAGCTAAAAGAGTCGACTCAAACTTGGTCATATCTATATAATCATAATCAAAAAAGGTGAGAGAAGGTAAAGGAACTAGTAAGATCCAAAGTAAGATTAAAGTAATCAAACCTGGAAAAGAAGTTGGAGAAATTTCTCTCATTTTTAACAACTCCACAAGTCCTAACGTCGCAAATATATAAAAGAGCACTATAAATGGTAGCTCCCCAAAAAATAATGGGGCTAAAGAAAAGACCAAACACAATCGCTGTTACGACTCTTTGTTTTATCACTTTTCCACCCTATACTCCTCCATACCTACGCTTTCGTTTTTGATAGTCATGGATTGCTTTTTCGTAAAGGTTTTCGTCAAAATCGGGCCATAATATTTCAGTAAACCAAAATTCTGAATAGGCTAATTGCCACAATAAATAATTACTTAGTCGTATTTCACCACTTGTGCGAATAAGCAAATCTGGGTCTGGTAAGTTATGGGTATATAAATAAGATTCAAATGTAGATTCATCTATATCGTCTAGTGTTTTTTCACCATCTTGAACATCTTGAACAATTGATTTTACTGCGCTGATTAACTCTCCCCTACTTCCATAGTTAAGAGCAAAGTTTAATATCAAACCTGTATTATCTTTTGTTTGCTCTTTGGCGTTTTCAACAGCTTTTTTTGTATGTTTTGGAAGTTGATCAAATGCTCCAATCGTTTCGACACGTACATTATTTTCAATAAGCTCAGGTAAATATGTATTTAAAAATTCGTCTGGAAGCCTCATCAAAAACTCTACTTCCGTTTTTGGACGTTTCCAATTTTCTGTAGAAAACGCGTAAAGCGTAAGAACATCTAAGCCAAGGTCAGAAGATTTACGAACGATTTTCTTTACAACATCCATACCTTCCTTATGGCCAGCAATACGTGGCAGTCCACGCTTTTTTGCCCATCTTCCATTGCCATCCATAATAATCGCAATATGTTTCGGTAAATTGCTATCATCAAGCTGTATTTCTTCAGTATTTGTAGTTTTTTGTTTCTTAAAAGGAAGTTTTAAAAACATACAAGATCCTCCATAAGGGGCTAAATAGTATGATTATAGAAAAATGTGGCTTTCGCCGTGAAGCGAAAGCCAATCTGTTACAATCTGTTGATTAGCTGAAAGTGAAAAACCCCCTTTATTTTCAAGAGGGCTTCACTTTCATTGTACTAGTAAATCCATTAAACTTCCATGATTTCTTCTTCTTTGTTCTTTGCGATTTTATCCATTTCACCTACGTGTTTGTCCGTTTCCTTTTGAACCTGATCTTGATAGCTACGAAGATCGTCTTCAGTAAGGTCTCCGTCTTTTTCAAGCTTTTTAAGTTGATCGTTTGTTTCACGTCGGATGTTACGAACTTGTACTTTCGCTTCTTCCGTGTACTTTTTTACAATCTTAGATAAATCTTTACGACGTTGTTCATTCAGTGCAGGAATATTAATACGAATAATATTTCCATCACTTGATGGTGAAAGACCAAGATCTGCTTTTTGAATAGCTTTCTCAATATCATTAATTGAGGATTTATCAAATGGTGTAATGACAAGCATACGGGCTTCTGGAGCAGAAATTGTCGCAAGTTGATTCAAAGGAACAACTGCACCATAGTAGTCTACTTTCACACCATCTAAAATGGCTGGATTTGCACGACCAGCTCTAACAGTAGCTAGTTGACGAGTAAATGCACTTACCGCTTCATCCATTTGTTCACGAGTTTCTTTCATAAGTGATTCTGGCATTTTTATTTCCCCCTTACTATTGTACCAATACTTTCGCCTAAAACAGCGCGTTTAATATTGCCATCTTCCATAATAGAGAATACTAAAAGTGGAATGTCATTGTCCATACATAGAGAAGAAGCAGTTGAATCCATTACTCCTAATCCCTCGTTCAAGACATCTAAATAAGATAATTCTTCATATTTCCTGGCGTTTTCATCCTGCTTAGGATCTGCGTTGTATACGCCATCAACGTTATTTTTTGCCATTAGGATGACGTCAGCCTCTATTTCAGCTGCTCGAAGTGCTGCAGTTGTATCCGTTGAGAAATATGGGTTACCAGTACCTGCTGCAAAAATCACAACACGTTTCTTCTCCAAATGACGAATGGCTTTTCGACGAATATATGGTTCAGCAACTTGGCGCATCTCGATAGAAGTTTGAACTCGAGTCGGAATTCCAATATTCTCCAGACTATCCTGGAGCGCCAATGAATTCATTACTGTAGCAAGCATACCCATGTAATCAGCTGTTGCTCGATCCATGCCTACTTCACTTCCTACTTTACCTCTCCAAATGTTTCCGCCGCCAACTACAACAGCAACTTCCACTCCTAGCTCAGATATTTCTTTTACTTGTCGAGCTACTGACTGTATAATCTCGGGATCTAAACCGTATCCCTCTGGGCCACTCAAGGCTTCACCACTTAATTTCAATACCACACGACGGTAATGAGCTGTTGTCATAATTACCTCCATCACTCGTTTATGTAAGCTTTTGAAAAATAGGGAACACACCGTGTCCCCTATTCCTCACCAAGCTATCTTGTTTTACTTGTTAACCTGGTTCATTACTTCTTCAGCGAAGTTATCTTCACGTTTTTCCATACCTTCGCCAACTTCGTAACGTACGAAGCCTTTGATTGTAGCTCCCTGTTCTTGAACAAATTCTTTAACCTTTTTATCAGGATCTTTTACGAATGCTTGCTCAGTAAGAACAACACTTTCGTAGAATTTGCCAAGGCGGCCTTCTACCATTTTTTCTACAATGTGCTCAGGCTTGCCTTCGTTAAGAGCTTCTTTCTTAAGAGCTTCACGCTCTGCGTTCACTTCTTCTTCTGGAACTTCTTCACGATTGATATAACGAGGACTTACTGCAGCAACGTGCATAGAAACGTCTTTCGCTACAGATTCTTCTGTTGTGCCTTCTAGAAGGGAAAGAACGCCAATGCGGCCGCCCATGTGAAGATAAGCGCCGAATGCATCGTTATCTGTTTTTTCTACAATTTCAAAACGACGAAGAGAGATCTTCTCGCCAATTTTAGCAATCGTTTCAGTAATATAATCGTTAAGCGTATCACCTTCACCATGTAGCTTCTGCTCTAGAGCTTCTTCCACGTTTGCAGGTTGTTGTTTAACAAGGTGAGTACCTAATTCATTAAGTAGGTGCTTGAACTGTTCGTTCTTTGCAACAAAGTCTGTCTCAGCGTTCACTTCAAAGATAACGGCAGTATTACCGTCTACCTCAATATGTGTAGAGCCTTCTGCAGCGATACGGTCTTGTTTCTTTTGAGCCTTAGAAATACCTTTTTCACGAAGGTATGCTACTGCTTTTTCCATGTCACCTTCAACTTCAGATAGGGCTTTTTTACAATCCATCATTCCTGCACCTGTTTTTTCACGCAGTTCTTTGACCATTTTAGCTGTTACTGCCATGGTAAATCCTCCTTTAAATAATTCGGTTTTTTTCTGAAAAAAAGGTGATAAAAGGTTCTTCCCTCTTATCACCTTTCAAACCTTCCTTACTCTTGTGCCGCTTCTGCTTGTTCAGCTTCTACTTCTGCCTCTTCAACTTCTTCCCCTTGTTTTGCTTCAAGGACAGCGTCAGCCATTTTAGCAGTAAGAAGTTTCACAGCGCGGATAGCATCGTCGTTCGCAGGAATCACATAATCGATCTCATCTGGATCGCAATTTGTGTCTACAATTCCGACGATTGGAATGTTTAATTTGTGCGCTTCAGCTACAGCGATGCGCTCTTTACGTGGGTCAATGATAAACATTGCATCTGGAAGACTTTCCATATTCTTGATTCCGCCCAGGAATTTAACAAGACGATCTTTTTCTTTTAGAAGATCTACCGTTTCTTTCTTAGGTAGTACTTCGAAAGTACCGTCTTCTTCCATGCGCTCAATGTCTTTTAGACGATTAATACGCTTACGAATAGTTTGGAAGTTCGTAAGGGTTCCACCTAACCAACGTTGGTTAATGTAGTACATACCTGCACGAGTTGCTTCTTCCTTAACGGATTCTTGAGCTTGTTTTTTAGTTCCAACGAAAAGGATGTTACCGCCATTTTCAGCTACTTCCTTAACGTAGTTAAATGCTTCATCTACCTTCTTAACTGTTTTCTGAAGGTCGATAATATAAATGCCGTTACGCTCTGTGAAGATATATTTCTTCATTTTCGGGTTCCAACGACGAGTTTGGTGTCCAAAATGAACACCAGCTTCTAAAAGCTGTTTCATTGAAATTACAGACATAATGTTTCCTCCTAATGGTTTTTATTTCTCCTCCGCTTGTCTCATCTTTATACAAGGACTCTAGTAGAGCACCACCCGTATAAATCGACAAACGTGTGTATTAACACCAAAAGTAACTATACCATATGACCCTTCACCGTTCAAGCGTAATTTCTATTTTTATGAATGAAATTTTAGCATTAATTCGATTTCTGTTTTTCCACAATTCAATTTCTTAGCAATATCTTCTTTCGAATATCCCTGGTCATAGAGCTGATAGATCGATGATTGCATCGATGGTTCAAAGGAATCTCCTTGATTGTCGGGCATCATAGGATTAAAAGCTCCATTATCCATTTTTTGTTCACTATAATGGATAGAAGGCTCGTGGGAATATGATGTATAATCACGCTCATACTGTTCGACTTTATCTTTTGGACGCTCACGATGAGCGCTAGCTTTATAGTTTTTGCTCTCTACGGAAGGTGCATTCGTATCAACAGTCTGACCACTTTCATCCAACATATTCATGAGGCGTTGATTTTCTTCCTTAATTTCAATTAGATAGGCTGTAAAACTTTCTTCTATCTCTTTTGCGACCTTTTCTTGCTTCATCTCCAATTCTTTATTTTTATTTACACGCAATGATAAGGTGACCAATATAAATATAGTTACACCATGAAGCAAAAAGCTAATGACTAATAAAAATAGTAACATATTGTCCCTTCTTACCCTTTAAAATCTATTCTATGTGCTAGATAAGGGTGGTTTGTGTTTTCTAAAGATGTAGACTCTTCTAATTTCTTTAGGATTCTCATTCGAATCTACATTACTCTTCTCCTGCAAATGAACTCTTTCATTTTGTTGGTTTTCGATGACTTTCTTGCGTTTTCTCTCTTCCATAATCAATTGTTGTTGAGTAATATGATTATTCATTAATTGCCCACGTTGTTGCATTTGATCTTGAATTTTTCCAGCATCTTGTATCCGTGGGAGTGCGCCTTGAAGTTCAACAGCCTTCCAACCCATCTCAACCACTTCCTCTAGACAAATGATAGCTTAATCTCTTGAAAGAATCGAAATCTCCCCATCCCTTAATTCTACCTTGACTCGTTTACTAGGGTGTATAATGTGTCTTTTATATTTGCCAAATGATAGATATGTATTTGAATGTAGTGTCCCATTAACCATTAGTTGGGCATTAGGATTTTCTTCATTGTTTACCCCGAGCGATTCCAGTTGTTCTTCCACATCATTTAACTGTTGTTCTGTAACCTCTAATGAATTACGTTGTCTTAAAAGGGTAATCCGTTCTTTAGAAGATAATCCGCTTACTTCTTTCTTTTTATTCAGCTTTTCACCTATTAGTGTTAATTTCTTAATCGAATCTTTAAGTTCCACTTGCTTTGTTTGAAGGATTTGCTCCTTCTCTACTATTTTCTTATTCACGCCAAAGAAAAGTTCTGTTGTCGTACTCATTCTATTCCCAATATCTTTACCTTGAATAAGTGTACCAGCAGATAAAGAGCCTCCTATAATACTACCTTTTTCACAATATATATGTTCTCTGGCAATACAGTGACTATGCAGAATTGAGTTTTCAACAATGATATCTCTTCCAGCCTCGATATTTCCTTGGTTAACATAGCCTACCTGCACATCTAGAGAAGCTTTGACTTCTCCTCTAGATGAAGCTGCTATCCCCTCTGAAACATAGATAGAGCCACCAGCAAGTAATACTGCACTTTCTACTAAACCATATACTTTTATATCTCCATCTGCTTTGAGTTTATAACCATTAGGTACATTCCCTCTAATAACAATGGTCCCTACAAAATCCAAATTCCCCGTTCTCATATCGATATCCCCTGATACCTCGTAATATGGATATACATGAATGACTTTTTCCCCAACACTGACTTGTCCATCAATGGTAGAATACATAGCTTGTTCTTGTTGGTTCCATTCAACATTCTTACCAGCTTTGATTTTTACAGGCTTCCCCTTTTTAGGATAGACAGTACTATTTATAACATTTTTGCCTGGTTTTCCAACGGTAGGATCGATAACGGTTAGCAATTTATCTCCCTTATGTACAGATGGGATCTCCATTACTTCCCTGAAGTTTACAGGACCAGCAGTTTGTACCTGTTTTTGAACATTTACGTTTATTTCATAGTTGATGGTTCCATCCTGTCCATGTTGAGGAGAAGTTCCTTCGGCAATCACGACAGGGAACCCTTCCGACTTCATCCCTGTTGAAACCAACTTAACCCTGTCTTGTTGAATACCATATGTAACAGACCGTTCTACCAATTCCTCTATTAAATCATCTTCAGTAAATGAAATATCCAAATGGTATTCTTTATTCAAGTATAGCATTGCCTTCATTTTGTCTGAACTGATCTTCACTGAAAAGAACTCTTCAAATTGTTCAATCCCCAAAGAAACTCCTCCCGCCTACACCTAATTGACTAATTCAATTTGAGTTAAAATTTTACGTAGTTTAAATAAGGCTCTTGCATGAATTTGAGAAATTCTTGATGTTGTTAAACCTAATACATTTCCTATTTCAGTTAACGTTAATTCTTCATTGTAAAATAAACTAATTACAAGTTGTTCTTTTTCATTTAACTGTTTGATTCCATCTGCTAGTTCATCATAATTTTCTTCTTTTACGAGATTTGTCTCAGGTGGACTTGTACTTGGATCAGGTATTGAATATCCAATACCTTCTTTATGATCATTTTTAGAGTCCTTAGGCTTTTCTTCCATCGACAATACATTGGCAAATAGAGTGTCTTTTACGACTTCTTCTACTTCCTCTACTGGAATTCCTACCTGATTTGCTACTTCCTCAGCAGTAGGAGGTCGTTGAAGTGATTGCTCAAGTTTTTCAGATGCGTTCTCTATTTTCTTTGATTTGTCTCGAACAGAACGCGGCAACCAATCTTCTTTACGTAAACCGTCAATAATCGCACCCCTAATACGAAAAGAAGCATACGTATCAAATTTCAAATCTCGGGTTAAATCAAACTTTTCAATAGCATCGTAAAGCCCCACCAACCCTAAGCTTTTAATATCTTCTTTGCTTACATTTTGTGGGAGGTGCGCCCCTATTCTATGTACGTGATAATTAACTAGATGCATATAAGCCTGTACTAAATCATTAGCAGCATCCATATCTCTTTCTTTCTCCCACTTTTCCCATAGCTGTTGTTCCTGAGGAGCTGAATAATTTGTCATAATGACCCTCCTCGACGATGTAAGATTACATAATTACCTGTCATCATTATTCAAAAGCTCACGTATCATTTCAGATGTTTTTTTTGCTTCTTCATCTGATAAATCTTCTCTTTCGCTTTTTTCCCTTTCTTCATGATGCGATAACTCATCTTCTACATTTTGGTTCTTTTGGTTTGCATTTCCACTACCTTTATCTAGTACTAACGATTCTTTTTCATTATATGGTGTCTTTTGGATGAAGTAGATAATCCATCGTATAACAAACATGATTAGAAAAAATAATACGAATATGATTACGCTACGTATCATTGTAGTGGATATTGTATTGGTTGAGTAAGATAGAAAAAATGCTAATAATCCACCAACAAATGCAAATATTAAATTCCATAAAGCCGATCCTACCATTATATATGTGACACACCTTTATTGACTGTTCGAATTTCCAGAACCCCTGTTCTTGGATGAAACTCTATCGTTCTCCCACTATTTCCTCCGCAATCCTCACTGATAAGAGGAATACGAACTTTTTTCAATTGCTCTTTTACTGCTTCTACATTTCGGGGACCAATTCTCATCATGTCAGAAGACGAAGAGAACTGAAACATTTGTGCGCCTCCGGCAATTTTAGCTTTCATCGCATACTTCTTTACACCCTTATCCAAAAGTACTTGTATTAAAGCAGGTATTGCAGTGTCAGCGTATTTTGCTATATTTGTTTTTGTTTCTTTCGCCATAGTAGATGTAGGGAGCATAACATGAGCCATTCCTGCAAATTTCGAGTTGGAATCAAAAAGAACAACTCCTACACACGAACCTAATCCAGAGGTGCGAATCGTGTTAGGGGCTTGAACTATATTAAAGTCAGCGATGCCAACCTTTACAATCGAGATGGTTTCATTCATATGCAGTAACTCCCAACGCGTTAAAAATCGTTTCAAAAGAGTCGGGATCAGGTAAAAGGAAGAAATGTCCATTCACTTCTTCACCAGTTGATTCACCTTCATTTAACGACGTATCTACAACAATGGCATGGTCACTTTGTTGAGAAAGCTCTAGTAATCCGAAGCTCAGAACAGCACCTACCATATCAACGGAAACAGAAGGTACTGAGGGTTGAATCGATAATTGAGTGAAGTCAGATAAGGAGCTCAAATAAGAACCTGATAAAATGTTCCCTAATTCAAGAATTGCTGAGAATGCCATTTCATTTACAGCAGAAGTTGTAAAAGTAAACGATGTATCTCCTGTGAGATCTCGTACTAAACGATCAGCTTGTTCAGGAGGCACGATAAAAAACATACTTCCTGGTGCATCCCCTTCAATTCTAAGAAATACAGAAACAATAACCCGATCTGGCCCCCCAGCAATATCCATCATTTCATCAAAAGAAACTAAACGTACAGCTGGGACTGTCATATCAATTTTTTGATTTAATAATTTTGATAATGATGTTGCTGCATGACCAGCACCTATATTTCCGATTTCACGTAAAATATCTAAGTGATAGGTAGAGAAACGATCAATAAACGACATAGGCTTTAACCTTCAACAGTCATTAATTCATTTATTTCTTCAAAAGACAATACTTTCGGTAAGTCTAGAAGTATGAGTAAACGTTTTTCTAACTTGGCTACACCTCTTATGTACTCTACCTCAACAGTACCCACTACTTCCGGAGCAGGCTCAATGGCTTCTGAAGGAATATCGATCACATCGTTTGCTTCATCAACGATTAAGCCTACTTCCATGTCTACGATATAAACAATAATAATGCGAGTGCTTTCATTATATTCTACTTGTTCTAAATTGAAGCGAGTTCTAAGATCAATAATAGGCGTTACAACCCCCCGTAGATTGATAACCCCTTTCACAAATTCTGAGGTTCGAGGAACTCTGGTAATATGTTGCATTCTTTCAATTGATCCAACTTGTTGGACAGGCACCCCATATTCTTCTTTATTCAGTTGAAACACGATTACTTTTTCGTCTTGCAAACTATTTTCAGACATGGTATCTCCCCCGTTTGTTATTTAATTAATGCATTACTATCCAGGATCAATGCTACTTGTCCATCACCAAGTATAGTGGCTCCAGAAATCGCAAATACGTTTGTTAGGTAATTCCCTAAAGATTTCAATACTACTTCTTGTTGCCCGATAAATGAATCTACTACTAAACCAGCTGTCTTATCACCTTTTCTTACTAAGACTACAGAATAGTAGTCTTCCTCTTCTTCAACAGGGACATCAAGCACATCTTTCAAGAAAACTAAAGGAACGACTCTACCTCTAAAATCAATCACTTTTTTATTATGAGCATGCATAATGTCATCTTTTTTCACTATTGCTGTTTCAATGATAGAGGAGAGTGGAATAGCATATTTCTCTTGTTGAACCTCTACCAGCATAACCGAAATAATAGATAATGTTAGTGGAAGTTGAATAGAAAATACAGACCCTTCACCAAGTTTCGAATCTATTGTAATGGTTCCCCCTAATGATTCGATTGTGTTCTTAACCACATCTAATCCAACACCACGACCAGAAACATCTGAAACCTTATCAGCAGTCGAGAATCCACTTTCCATTATTAAATCAAAAACCTGTTGATTAGAAAGACCCTTGGCTTGTTCTTGTGTAATAACTCCATTTGAAATGGCTTTATCTAATACCTTGTCACGGTTAATACCACCACCATCATCTGATACTTCGATGAATACATGGTTGCCGCTATGGTAAGCTTCTAAGGAAAGGGTCCCTTCATCTGTTTTACCTTGTTGTACTCGATGATCTGGACTTTCGATACCATGATCCAGAGAATTTCGAATTAAGTGCACAAGTGGATCCCCTATTTCGTCGATTACGGTACGATCTAATTCTGTTTCTGCACCTGATATATCAAGGTTAACCTTCTTATTCAGATCGCGAGCTAGTTGTCTAACCATCCTCGGAAAGCGGTTGAATACTTGCTCTACAGGTACCATTCTCATATTCAATATAATGTTTTGTAAATCACCTGATATACGAGACATTCGTTCTACAGTTTCCTCGAGCTCGGTATGATCTAAATCATTAGATATTTGTTCTAGTCGTCCCCTATCAATGACTAATTCCTCAAATAAGTTCATTAGCACATCTAGACGCTCAATGTTTACTCTTATTGTTTTGTTTTGTGAGGTTTGTTGCTTTGTTGTTGATGGTTCTTCTGTTTTTTCTTGAGGTGGTGTCATCGTAGCTACAGAAGAAGTCGTTGTTTCAAGTTCTTTTTCAGAATCTGATGGAACAACTTCCTGCTCAGATTTGAAATCTTGTCCATTACTTTGTGAATTGTTTTGGTATTGGTTAATAGAAAACTCTTTCACATCAACACTTTCAATCTCTGAGACTTTCTCAATTCTGTTTTTAATTTCTTCATTTGATTCTTCTGAAACGATTAAAATGGAAAATGTATGATCAAAGTTTTCCTCTTCAAGTTGGTCCACGGCAGGATTAGATTTAATGACTTCCCCGATTTGCTCTAATACCTCAAATACCATATACACTCGAGCTGCTTTTAAAAGGCAGTCTTCTCTCAATTCCACAAGTATTTGAAAGTTGGTAAATCCACGTTCATCTGACTCTTGCAATACGGTTAGTTCAAATTCATCTAAATCGGAAATCGTGTCAGGTAAAGAAGCATTTTCTTCATCTACACTAATGTTGTGTTGACTAGTTACATCTACATTTGAGTGTTGAACATCTGCAGGTTTTTCTCCTTGTTCTATACGCTTAAGTTTTTCAACTACAACTTCTACGTTACGCTCACCACTACCACCAGCTGATATATCAGTAACCATCGCTTCTAAATCATCAACGGCATCAAACACGATATCGAGTATATTTGAGTCAACTTCTATTTGATGATTTCGAACAGCATCTAAAACATTTTCCATTATATGCGTTAGATTCGCTAAATCTTGATATCCCATCGTAGCTGACATCCCTTTAAGGGTATGGGCAGCTCTGAAAATCTCATTAACGATTGATAAATCTTGAGGGTTTTTTTCTAAAGCTAACAGTGAGTCATTGACTGTTTGTAAATGTTCTTTACTTTCTTCAATAAATACTTCTAAGTACTGGCTCATTTCCATATTTTTCACCCCTTATTTTTCCCCATTACACTAACGAGGGTATAGCTTATATCTTTCAAGTGTACGATGTGTTCTACTTTATTCGTTAAGACAGCTGCTTTAGGCATACCGTAAACAATAGCTGATTCACTAGATTCGGTAATAGCAATGGTTTGTTGTGCTCTAGACTTTAAATAACGTAATCCCTCTGATCCATCTGATCCCATACCAGTCATAATAACTGCGTAAGCTTGGTAGTTTATTAATACTGCCAGGGACTCTAGCATTGTATCCACGGAAGGTCGATGCCCATTTCTAGTGTCACTTTGATCTAGCTTGATTGCTAGAGATAAGCCGACTCTTTGAACTTTCAGATGATAATTACCAGGAGCGATGTAGGCTACACCTTTTCGAAGAATTTCTCCATTTTCTGCTTCTTTAACCTCTATTTCTGATAAAACGTTTAATCGCTTCGCTAATGATTTGGTAAAACCAGATGGCATATGTTGCACAATTAGAATGGGTGCGGGTATATCCGCAGGAAGTTTTGTGATAACTTGTTGTAAGGCTCTTGGACCACCAGTGGAAGTACCAATGGCAACGATTTTCTTAAGGTTTTTCTCCATTAATAATCTCGATGGTGGTTCGTATGGAATCGTTGGAATATCTTCATATTCTAAAGCATCCGTTTGAACCTCTTGTAAATTAGCTTTAAATGATTCATAAACTTTCTGAATAATTTCATCTTTCTTTACTTCAATATCAAGAGATATTGATCCGGATGGCTTTTCTATAAAGTCAACAGCGCCGTATTCCATTGCTTTTATTGTGCTCTCTGCACCATCGTGAGTAAGACTGGATAGCATAACAACTGGCAATGGGTTTTCTTTCATTATGTGTTGTAGGCAAGTCAGACCATCCATTTTAGGCATTTCTATGTCTAGAGTGACGACATCTGGTTGTAGTTGTTTTATTTTTTGTAAGCCATCTTCTCCATTTCTTGCTGTTCCAACAACCGTAAAACGAGTATCATGCTCTAGTATGTCTTTTATCATTTTCCTCATAAATGCGGAATCATCTATGATTAATACTCTGATATTGATCATGGCTATCTACCTTTCTAGCATGAAGCGTTTTAATTTAGAAACAAATGGTCGCTTACCTTGTTCCTGAATGGTTGTTATATCTTGAAGGTATTGCTTAACTATGTTACGAATCGTACGGCTTACTTTTGAATGTTCATCATATGTAACAAATGGTAATTGCCTTGATACAGCCTTCGTTACACATCTATCATCAGGCAGAATCCCTAAAGGGTTAATCGACTTGTTTAGAAATTTTTCCACCACTTCTTGAAGTCTTGTCATCGTTTGCTCTCCTGCTTTTCGAGAATGAGCGCGATTAACTAATAAATAAATGGGCAATTTTGATTGTTTATTATATATATGCTTAATCATGGCATAGGCATCTGTAAGAGAGGTTGGTTCTGGAGTAGTTACAACAATACATTCGTTTGCTGCTAAAATGAAATTCAAACTCTCATCTGTTACTCCTGCTCCCATGTCAAAAAAGATGTAATCATACCATTCAATGATTTCTTGGAGTTGGTTGAAAAAATATTCTGATTTCGAATCATTTAAGTGGAACAGCTTAGAAAGACCTGAC